>CAZLJL010000204.1:0-3370 GCA_964559785.1 uncultured Bifidobacterium sp. | reverse complement strand
AGCAGCAAGAATTCCTTGATCGAGACTGGAACTCGCGCATCCTTCAGCGTGAAAAAGAAATCAATCAGCATAACGCTACGATATTGCTTGGCACCGGAGTCAGCGGTTGTGGCGCGACATGAATACCAGTCGCTCGAATAAATGAATATCTTGCTCGTTCTTCAAAAGCGCACCATGCAGTGGCGGTACCACATTGTCTTTATCTTTTGAGCGCAACACTTCAGCAGGAATATCTTCTGCCAGCAGCAGCTTCAACCAGTCGAGTAGTTCGGAGGTCGAGGGTTTCTTTTTCAGGCCGGGAATCTCACGCATCTCGAAAAACGCATGTAGCGCCGCTGATAGTAGATCCTTTTTAATACTTGGGAAGTGCACGTCGACGATTTGCTGCATCGTCTCTTTATCCGGGAATTTTATGTAGTGGAAGAAGCAGCGCCGCAGGAAAGCGTCCGGTAATTCTTTTTCATTATTCGACGTAATAATAACTAGTGGTCGATGCTTGGCACGAACCATCTCGCGTGTCTCGTAGACATAAAACTCCATGCGGTCGAGTTCGCGCAGTAAATCATTGGGGAACTCGATATCCGCCTTGTCGATTTCGTCAATCAACAGTACTACCGGCTGATCAGCAGTAAAAGCCTGCCACAGCACACCTTTGACGATGTAGTTATGGATATCTTTTACCCGCTCATCGCCAAGTTGCGAGTCGCGCAAGCGTGACACTGCATCATATTCATACAGACCCTGCTGCGCTTTGGTCGTCGATTTTATGTGCCATTGCAGCAGTGGCATATCAAGCGCGGCAGCAACTTCCTCAGCCAGCATGGTCTTGCCGGTACCTGGCTCACCTTTGATGAGGAGCGGGCGTTGCAGCGTCAGCGCAGCATTGACAGCGAGTTTTAGATCCTGGGTGGCGACATACTGTTCGGAGCCATCGAAGCGCTTAGGGGTAGTCATGAGTGTTCGTTCTGAGGGAGTAGGACATTGGCGAAATCATTCAGCGCTCGAGTATAAACGAGCAACGGTACGCGCTTATTTCTCAGCGCGCTCGGCGACGAATACATTCGATATACGTTGCCCCGTCGGGCGGGGTACCGTTACGCTGCGCAGTCCAGAGCATCTCGCCCAGACATTCCATGATCTGATGATGCGCCTGGTGCTCGCCAAGGCGCGTGGCGAGTTGCTGGAAGGCGTCGCGTACACCGGTTGGCTGGTCAATCGAGATTTGTTCTGCGATGGAGAGGTGCATCGACAGATGTAAAAATGGGTTGGATTGTCCTTGCCCGATATCGAAATCGCTCACCTCAGCTGTTTCAGGATCGGATAGCAGACTTTCATATTCGGGATGCTGCAGCAGCCAGTCACGTGCAATGATCTCGAGCTCGGTCATTGGCGAATTCGCCTGCGTCTTGCGCCAGGTATCGCAGAAAAATCGACGGACTTCTTCTCGGCTAGGATTAAACATCACGGATCATGTGTGACTGGCGGTGGCATAGTGCTTAGACTGCCTTGCTTGGCGCAGGCGTTTTTTTACGAAATTCGCACAGATCTGCAATCACACAGTTCCAGCACTGCGGTGTGCGCGCCAGGCAGGTGTAGCGGCCGTGCAGTATCAACCAGTGATGCGCATCCATCAAGAATTCAGACGGTACGAATTTCATGAGCTTTTGTTCGACGATATCCACATTCTTGCCAGGTGCAATCCCAGTGCGATTCGAGACCCGGAAGATGTGGGTATCCACCGCCATGGCCGGTACGCCAAAGGCGGTATTCAATACGACATTTGCAGTTTTACGTCCGACGCCGGGTAAAGCTTGCAGGGCCTCGCGCTCGCGAGGTACTTGCCCATCATGTTGTTCCAGTAGCAAGCGGCAAGTCTCGATCACGTTTTTTGCTTTGGTTTTATAAAGACCGATGGTTTGAATGTATGGAATCAGGCCGTCGACATTCAGTGCGTAGATGGACGCAGGTGTATTCGCGACCGGGTAGAGCTTGCGCGTCGCCTTGTTGACGGACACATCCGTCGCCTGTGCAGACAAGATGACAGCAATCAGTAGCTCAAAGGGCGTGGTGTATTCAAGCTCAGTCGTGGGGTGCGGATTCGCCTCACGCAGTCGCTCAAATATTTGGCGGCGTTTGTCGGCATTCATGGCTTTTTCGGTGGGGGCACTGCGGGTGCCATTGCTTTTTGTTTGCTCGCGCGCTCAATCGCCGCTTGAATAATGGCGCGTTTGCGTTCTTTCTCTGCGCGCTCTGTCTCTGTTTGTGCGTTTGAAGCATCCACCTCGGCGAGCTTGGCAAGTGCCTTGGCCGCCAAGCGCGCATCGTTTTCTTGTTTCTCGCGCTGCAGGCGTACCGTGCGTGCATCATGCCGCGCGCGCGCCGCATCCGCATCTGATGGCGACCATGCGGCCCAACCGGTTCTGCCCGGTGTCGCCGGTTGCATGTCAATACAATCGACCGGACACGGCGGTACACATAAATCACAGCCAGTACATAACGACGTAATCACAGTGTGCATTTGCTTGGCCGCGCCGACGATGGCATCCACCGGACATGCCTGTATGCACAGTGTGCATCCGATACATGCGCCCTCGTCGATTACCGCGACCGGCCGCTCGCGTTCAGCACCATGCACAGGATTGAGTGGAATGACGGGTTTGCCCAGCAATGCGGCGATACGGGCTATGCCCTCGGCACCGCCAGGCGGGCACTGGTTATAGCTTGCACTGCCGGCAGCGATGGCTTCTGCATAGGGGCGACAAGCGGGATAGCCGCACTTGGTGCACTGCGTTTGCGGCAGCAGATCTTCGATACGATCGGCGAGTGTCTTGGGTGAGTCGGACATAGCCCAACATTATCCGACATTTGGCCTTATCAAGAGGCGAGGCAGACAGCCACCCTGGTGGGTGGCTGCTGCAGGAATCTTGGGATTAATCAGCGTGGCCGCGGATGAACTCGCCGATACGCGGGGCGATCATTTCGCGCCAGCGTCTTCCGGAAAAAATCCCGTAATGCCCGCATTTCGGTGCGGTGTAGTGCTGCTTCTTCTGCTTGGGTATGCCACTGCACAAATCGTGCGCTGCACGGGTCTGGCCGGGGCCGGAGATATCGTCCAGTTCACCCTCAATCGTTAGCAGTGCAACGTGTTTGATGTCTTGTGGCTTGACCAGCTTGCCCTCGACTTCCCAGGTGCCCAGCGGCAGCGCATGGTCCTGGAACACGGTCTTGATGGTCTCCAGGTAGTACTCGGCGGGCATATCAAGTACGGCGTTGTACTCGTCGTAAAACTTCCGATGCTCCTCTGCGGATTCGTTATCACCCTCACGCAGATGCAAGTAAAACTCCCAGTGACTTTGCGCATGTCGGCGCG
>CAZLJL010000203.1:0-3410 GCA_964559785.1 uncultured Bifidobacterium sp. | reverse complement strand
GCTTGCCGGATTACGACAACTACCTGAATCACATGCAGGCCACTCATCCGGACCAGGTGCCAATGAGCTACGAAGAGTTCTTTCGGGAGCGGCAAGAGGCGCGCTATGGTGGCAATGGCAAGATTGCGCGTTGCTGCTAAAAACAAAACGCCCGGGTAACCGGGCGTTTTTACGAAGTCTTTACGAAAACTTGGTGCCGACTGCAGGACTCGAACCCGCCACCCCATGATTACAAATCAAGTGCTCTACCAGATGAGCTAAGCCGGCAACGGCCCGGATTATACGTTATTTGATTCTCGTCAGCCTTGGCCGACCGCCATTTTTTGGTGGCGGCTCGTCGCCCCCATGATCGGTTTCGTCGCTGGTTGTCGGCGTCACCGCCGACAGTGGAGTTGCCTTCGGCTGAGTCGCTTTGGGTGCAGGCTCGTTCGACTTCTTGCTATCGACCGCCCCTTCACCCCGCTTTACCTCGAAAGCCATTCCCTGACCATTCTCCCGAGCGTAGATGGCGCTGACATTTTCAACAGGAATTTCTATTTCGCGAGATACACCACCGAATCTGGCCTTGAACGTAATCAGATCATTGTCCATCTTCAGATTGCCGGTGGCCTCGAAGCTGATATTCAACACGATCTCACTATTCTTCACGAACTCCATTGGCACCCGCGTGTACGCATCGACAGCGACCACAATATAAGGCGTGAAGCCGTTGTCCGTGCACCATTCATACAGCGCACGGAGCAGATAGGGCTTGGTAGAAGTTTCGCTCATTGCCAATGAGGCTTTGGTCAGCGGCGCATCACCTTCTCGGAAGGCGTCAACGCCTCAATGTAGGCCGGTCGAGAGAAGATGCGCTCAGCATACTTCAGCAACGGTGCCGCCGTCTTCGACAAGTCGATACCGTAGTAGTCCAAACGCCACAGCAGTGGAGCGATCGCAACGTCGAGCATCGAAAACTCCTCACCCAACATGTACTTGTTCTTCAAGAACAAGGGTGCCAACTGAGTGAGACGATCACGAATCTCTTGCCTTGCCTTCTCGTGCGCCTTCTCAGCCGCACGGGACTTTTCGTTTTCCAAGGTATGGACGTGTACGAAAAGCTCTTTCTCGAAATTGAATAACATCAGACGAGCACGTGCGCGCATCAGTGGATCAGCCGGCATCAACTGAGGATGCGGGAAGCGCTCGTCGATGTATTCGTTAATGATGTTGGATTCGTACAGCACGAGCTCGCGCTCGACCAGGATAGGCACCTGACCGTAGGGGTTCATGGTCGAGATATCTTCCGGCTTGTTGAACAGGTCAACGTCGCGGATCTCGAAATCCATACCTTTCTCGAAGAGTACCAGGCGGCAGCGTTGCGAGAACGGGCAGGTTGTGCCCGAGTAGAGAACCATCATGATCACTGTTCCTTGAAACAAAAGGGTGAGACGGCAACCGCCTCACCCTACGTGGGGATACTCCGCACTCTCCGCCACTGAGCGAGTCGCCCAGCGGTCGCGGCAGAACGTACGGAACCGCTTACTTGACCTCTCTCCAGAACGACGCGTTCAATCGCCAGGTCAGCAGCACCAGAAAGGCCATGAGCAGCAGCACCCAGAAGCCAATCGCCTGTCGCTTTGCCTTGACCGGCTCGGACATCCAATCCATGAACGCGACCAGATCGCCGATTTGAGAATCGAACTCATACTGGCTCAACTTGCCCGGAGTAACTTGTTGGAAACCGGCGAACCGGTGAACAGTTTTACCCGCTTCATGCGGGTCTTTTTCTTCGACAAACTTTGCCTTACGCACACCTTGCAACTCCCACAGGACGTGCGGCATACCTACGTTTGGATACACGAGGTTGTTCCATCCGGTGGCACGGCTGTCGTCTTGGTAATAGGTGCGCAAGTAGGTGTATACGTAGTCAGCACCAGAGCCCTCGGAGGACGACTTCGCGCGAACCAGCACCGACAGATCCGGTGGCACGGCACCGAACCACGCCTTGGCATCCTTCTCGGTCATCGCGGTCTTCATCAGGTCGCCTACTTTGTCGCTGGTGAATAGCAGATTGTCGCGGATTTGCTGTTCAGACAAACCGATATCGCGCAAACGGTTGTAGCGAACCAGCGAAGCGGCGTGACAATTCAGGCAGTAGTTCACGAACAATTTGGCACCATTTTGCAGTGCCGACAGCTGACGCGATCGGTCTGGCGCGTGGTCGAGCGGGAACCCACCTTCCGAAGCTTGCGACAGCAAAGGAAGCAACGCCAGCACGATGAGCAATTTCTTCATGAGTTTCATTGTTTTTCCTTTGCGGCTCAGTGCGGCTTGAAGTTCACACGGACAGGCACTGGCCTGAATTCACCCATCTTGCTCCACCATGGCATCAGCAGGAAGAAGCCAAAATAGAAGATGGTGCAAATCTGCGCCACCAGCGTACGGCCAGCGGTGGGCGCTTGTACACCCAAGTAGCCCAAGATCAGGAAGCAAATGCCGAACGCGATATACACCCACTTGTGCCATTCTGGACGGTAGCGAATCGATTTGGCTGGCGAGTGATCAATCCAAGGCAGCAAGGCGATGATCAGCACGGAAACGCCCATCAAGACCACGCCCCAGAATTTTGCATCGAACACCAACATCAAAATCGCGACAAAGACAGAAATGCCCATCGCCGCTTGCTTCTGGCGTGACGGTAGTTGGGTTTTCAGCGCAATCAATGCACCATACGCCAGCACGCCGATGATCAAGGCGTACATGAACTGCGAAGTCGTTGCACGCAGAATTGAATAGAACGGGGTGAAGTACCAAACCGGCGCAATGTGTGCTGGTGTCTTCAGCGGATCCGCCGGAATGAAGTTGTTGTACTCGAGGAAGTAGCCACCGAACTCAGGCGCGTAGAACACCACCGCGCTGAAGATGAACAGGAAGCAGGCGACGCCAAAAATATCCTTGGTGGTGTAATACGGGTGCGATGGAATCGTATCGACGCCATGCCCATCAGGACCCAGGTTCTCCTTTACCTCGACACCATCTGGATTATTCGAACCTACCTCGTGCAAGGCGATCAAGTGCGCCACGACCAAGCCGAGCAGCACTAAGGGGATCGCGATCACATGGAATGCGAAGAAGCGGTTCAGCGTCGCATCCGACACGACGTAGTCACCACGAATCCAGAGTGAGAGATCAGGGCCGATGAATGGGATAGCACCGAACAAGTTCACGATAACTTGAGCACCCCAATACGACATTTGGCCCCACGGCAGCAGATAGCCGAAGAAAGCCTCTGCCATCAGGCACAAGAAAATGCCGACACCGAACAGCCAAATCAATTCACGTGGCTTGCGATACGAGCCGTACAGAAGCGCGCGCGTCATGTGCAGGTACACCACGACAAAGAATGCCGACGCACCCGTGGAATGCAT
>CAZLJL010000202.1:0-3420 GCA_964559785.1 uncultured Bifidobacterium sp. | reverse complement strand
TTCACCGCCAGCAAGGGCGATGGTGCCTTCATGAATAACAAGCGCATTCGGGTGGCCAAGCGCGACAAACTTGCTGACGCGCTCATCGGTACCGGTTTTCCGTACAGTGATCTGTCGGGTCTAGATGCGTATTTGAAGATGTTCAAACTCATGACTGAAAAATCCGCAGGGTTGCGCCGACCAGGATCGGCTGCACTTGATCTGGCCTACGTTGCAGCGGGCCGTCTCGACGGATTTTTCGAAAAGAAACTGAAACCTTGGGACATGGCCGCCGGTGCACTACTCGTCAGTGAGGCGGGCGGCATCGTCACTGGCTTCTCCGGCGAAAACGATTATTTCGATACTGGCGATGTGATTGCCGCATCACCCAAGGTGTTTGCGCAGATGCTCGCAGTGCTATCACCCTTTGCATAAAAAACGGTCGCGACGTACAACCAGGGCACCCACCATTAGCTGAGGCTTAACGAGATAGGACCTTAGCTGTTACAATGCGGCCGCGGCGACAGTTCCAGTCTCCTTGCCGCCCCTCCGATTTATCCCCTCGAGCCCTTGACTGGCGCCTATCTTGGCGGCGGTTCGACTATTTCCATTTCCTATGTCTTTTGCTGAACTCGGCTTGGCCGAACCACTTGTGCGCGCCGTCACAGAACACGGCTACACCCAACCTACCCCTATCCAAGCCCAAGCGATCCCTGCTGTGCTCAAAGGTGGGGATCTGCTCGCTGGCGCTCAGACCGGCACCGGCAAAACAGCCGGCTTTACGCTGCCGATGCTGCAACGTCTCAACGGTGGCAAACGCCCCGCACCGCGACATATACGCGCATTGGTGCTCGCACCAACCCGCGAACTCGCCGCACAAGTTAACGAGAGTGTTGTCACCTACGGCAAATACTTGAAGCTATCGTCTGAGGTGGTGTTTGGCGGCGTGAATATCAACCCGCAAATCCAGAAGCTCTCGCGTGGCGTAGACATTCTGGTGGCCACACCGGGCCGACTTCTGGACTTGATGCAGCAAGGTGCCCTTAACCTGTCAGCAGTAGAAATTCTGGTGCTGGATGAGGCCGATCGTATGCTGGACATGGGCTTCATCCGCGACATCCGCAAGGTGCTGGCCGCCCTGCCGCCGAAGCGACAAAATCTGCTGTTCTCAGCGACGTTTGCCGATGAGATCAAAGCACTCGCCGATAGCTTGCTGAATCAGCCGCAAACGATTGAGGTGGCACGCCGCAACTCAACCGTGGAAGTCATTGGACAAAAAATTCACCCGGTCGATCGTGACAAGAAGCATCAACTACTTGCTCACCTGATCACTGAACATAACTGGTTTCAGGTGCTGGTCTTCACACGTACCAAACATGGTGCGAACCGACTCGCCGAGCAGCTTGGCAAATCGGGCATTAGCGCCATGGCGATCCACGGTAACAAGAGCCAGGCAGCGCGCACACGCGCTTTATCCGAATTCAAGAGCGGTAGGCTGCAGGCCTTGGTGGCTACCGATATCGCGGCACGTGGTATCGATATCGATCAGCTGCCCTATGTAGTCAATTTCGATCTGCCGAACGTACCTGAAGACTATGTACACCGTATCGGCCGCACCGGCCGCGCAGGTGCCACCGGCGAAGCCGTATCCTTGGTGTGCGTTGATGAGCGTGACCTGTTGCGTGATATCGAGCGCTTCATCAAGCGCGAGATCCCACGCGAGGTGATCGTCGGCTTCGAGCCGGATCCCAGCGCTAAACCTCAACCCATACAACTGCGCAGTCAGCCAGGCGGTCGGCGCACGAACGCGCCGCGTAGCCACCCTCCCAAGCAGGCAGCAGCACCACGCCCTGCGGCCGGTGGGCCTCGCCCGGCACAACGCGGCACGGCGCTACTCGGGCGCCCTGCCGCAAACGCACAAAGCCGCAAGCAGCGCAGCGGGGAACGCTAAGTCCCTGCGACGAAAATGCACTGCCAGCTGTGCTAAATTGCGCGGCACGCCAGCCCACAGGCCGTCTGTTGTACGGCCTGTTCTTTTCTAGACCCTGAACGTATGAACGCTTCCGACCGGATCAGTGCCGACAAGCACACGCCGATGATGCAGCAGTACTTGCGCATCAAGGCCGACTACCCGGACCTGATGCTGTTCTACCGGATGGGTGACTTCTATGAGTTGTTCTTTGAAGATGCCGAGCGCGCTGCGCGTCTGCTCGGCATCACGCTAACGCAACGCGGTGCATCGGCCGGGCAAGCGATCAAGATGGCTGGTGTGCCCTATCACGCCGCCGATCAATACCTTGCCAAGTTGGTGAAGCTCGGCGAGTCGGTCGCGATCTGTGAGCAAATTGGCGATCCTGCCACCAGCAAAGGCCCAGTCGAACGCAAGGTACAGCGCATTGTCACCCCCGGCACACTCACCGATGCCGAGCTGTTACCCGAAAAAACCGAACGTCCTTTGCTTGCGCTGAATGTGCTGCAGCATAGAAAAGGGCTTGTACTCGGGTTGGCATGGCTGTCCCTGTCCAGCGGGCGTCTGCGGCTTACCGAGCTGGCGATGGATGAGCGCAATCTGCCTTCTCGGCTTCGGCATGAGCTTGAGCGTATCGCACCCGCAGAGATTTTGGTGGATGCGCGCACCGCAGACCTGCTGAATCAATTCAATCATCCGCGTCCGACTCAAGTCGCCGATTGGCATTTTGAAATTCCTGCCGCACGCAAAGCATTGTGTGAGCAACTCGGCGTGGTCACGCTAGCGGGCTATGGCGCGGATGCGCTAGAAGCAGCGATTGGCGCCGCCGGCGCGCTGCTGCTTTACGCACGCAACACTCAAGGCAAGCAGTTAAAGCATGTCACAAGCTTGCAGGTGGAACGCGAAGATGAGTTCATTGGTATCGATGCGGCGACTCGACGCAATCTGGAGCTGACTGAACCCTTGCGTGGTAGTGACACCGCCTCACCGACCTTGTTCTCGTTATTGGATCACTGCCGAACGGCGATGGGATCGCGCTTGCTGCGTCATTGGCTGCATCATGCACCACGCGATCAGACCACCGCGCAGTCGCGCCACAGTGCGATCGAATTCTTGATTCAAGCGAATGTCTCGGACACGGTGAGCGAGCTGCTGGCGAGCGTGCCTGACATCGAGCGCATCAGCACTCGCATCGCCCTACTTTCAGCGCGACCGAGAGACCTGTCAGCCCTGCGTGCAGGCTTGCAACAACTGCCGGCATTACAGCAAGCGCTTACCGCCGAGTCCTCGCTCGATGATGCCAGCCTGATCGTACAAACGCGCACTGACTTAGAGACACCCGATCAAGCGCTCGTGCTACTGGAACGAGCGATTGCAGCCGAGCCAGCAGCCATGATCCGTGATGGTGGCGTGATCGCGCAGGGCTACGATACCGAGCTTGATGAATTACGCAGCCTGTCTGAAAACGCCGG
>CAZLJL010000201.1:0-3429 GCA_964559785.1 uncultured Bifidobacterium sp. | reverse complement strand
CGGTTTCAATGACATTGGCCGTCGGCTGCCGGTAGACCATCACCACGACAGCCGGCACGCCATTGAACAGGCCGAGCGTGTTTCTGTCTTCACTACCGGTGTAGACATGGGCCACATCCGACAAACGTACCGGTGCGCCATTACGCCAAGCGACGATCAGTTGTTGGTAGCTGTCGGCATTAAGTCGATCGGCAGTCGCGCCGGTATTGGTGATGATCTGAAATGAGCGACCGTCACCATCGATCATGCCTTTCGGTCGATTCGCGGTGGCTGACTGTATTGCTGCGCGTACGTCTTCTGCGGATAGCCCCTGGCGGTGCAGCGCAAATGGCAGCAACTCAATACGCACCGCGGGCAGTGAGCCACCACCCAGCTCGACATCCCCCACGCCATCAACTTGCATCAGGCGTTGCTGTATCTGATTCGATACTGCTTCATAAATCTGGCCGGTGGAGCGGGTTTTTGATGTCAGCGCCAACACAATCATTGGCGAGTCGGTGGAATTTGATTTGGAGTAGGTCGGGTTTGAGCGCAGCGAGATAGGTAAATCAGCGCGTGCGGCATTGATCGCCGCTTGTACCTCGCGTGCTGCGGTATCGATTTTTTTCGAGAGTTCGAATTGCAGGTTGATTCTGGTCGAGCCATTACCACTGGTCGAACTCATCTCGGTGACACCGGGAATCGCACCCAAGCGTCGCTCCAGCGGTGACGCCACACTTGATGCTAACGTCGCTGGACTTCCTCCGGGGACTTGTGCACGCACCGTAATAGCAGGGGATTCCACCTGCGGTAGCGGCGCGACGGGCAACAAGAAAAATGCGGCAACGCCAGTTAGGGCGATCGCGACCGTTAGCAGCGTGGTGCCAATCGGCCGTTCAATGAATGGCCGCGACAGGTTCATGCTCGCGTTCCGAGGCGCGTACTGGTGCCAAGCCAATGGCGACCCAGACGATCAAAGCCGAGGTAAATCACCGGAGTGGTAAATAGCGTCAGCAACTGACTGAGTAACAGACCACCAAAAATCGCCAAGCCCATCGGATGCCGTAATTCCGCGCCTTCACCCCAGCCGAGCATCAAGGGCAAAGCGGCAAATAATGCCGCCAGCGTGGTCATTAAAATCGGACGAAAGCGCAAGAGGGCGGCTTGTTCGATCGCTTCGCGCGGCGATTTGTTTTGTTCGCGCTCAGCGGCAATCGCGAAGTCGATCATCATGATCGCGTTTTTCTTGACGATGCCAATCAGCAGAATAATGCCGATCACGCCAATGACGCCTAATTCTTGGCCAGCGATCATCAATGCCAACAAGGCGCCAACACCCGCTGATGGCAAGGTCGATAAAATCGTCAGTGGGTGTACATAGCTCTCGTAAAGCACACCGAGCACGATATAAACGCAGATCACGGCCGCTAAAATCAACCACAGCTGGTTCTCCAGTGCGGCATCAAAGGCGCCCGCAGCACCCAGGAAGTTGAGCGTGACTGCAGCGGGCATATCTATGTCTTGTGCGGCATGACGAATAGCGCGTACTGCGTCCTCCAACGCGCCACCAGGTGCAGTGTCGAAGCCGATGGTCGTCGCGGGGAACTGACCGACGCGCGTGATCTGCAGCGGCGATGTTTGTTCACGCACAGTAGCAATCGCCCCCAGCGTAGTGGTCTTGCCGGAGCCGGTCTTGATGGGAATATCGGCCAGCGATTGCGCCGAGTTTGCGGTACCGGGTGTCGCCTCCAGCACGACGCGGAACTGATTCGTATCGCTAAAAATCGTCGACACGATGCGCTGGCCGAAGGCGTTGTACAAGGCATCATCAATTGCAGCGGCGCTCACCGCAAGTCGTGAGGCGCTATCGCGATCAATACTCACCATTAATGATGCAGCGCTGACACCCACATCCGAGCTGACATGCCGGACCGCAGGATTATTGGCCAGTTGCTGCACCAGGAGCTCGGTCCAGCGTTGTACGGTCGTGCTATCCGCGCCCTCTAGCGCAACGCGGTATTGCGTAGGACCTGTTTCAGCATCAATCGTCAGGTCCTGTAGCGGTTGTACGTACAGACTTGCACCAGCCACCTGCGAAGCACGCGCGCGCAGACGATCCATGATCTGGTGTTGCGTCGCACTGCGCTCGGTGCGCAGATTAATTAACATGCTGCCGGTGTGTAGCATTGGGTTGCCGTTACCAACACCTACTTGCGAACTCAGCGAGGCGACATCCGGGTCTTCTAGCAGCTCACGTGCAACCGCTTGCTGCAGGGTCGCCATGGCGCCAAATGAAATACCCTCACGCGCCTCGACCCGTGCTTGCAGTCGACCGGTATCCTGTTGCGGGAATAGACCTTTAGGTATCTGTATATAGAGCAGCACAGTCAGCAGCAGCGTACCGAGTGCAACCAGCAAGGTCAGGGTCTGGTGCTCGAGCACCCAACTCAGCATGTGGCGGTAGCCATTCAACAGCCGATCAAACCCCGCCTGGAGTGAACGCGCCACTGGCGATGGGGTGGTATCTGCATCCGCACGCAGTAGAGGCGCCGCCCGCATGGGCACAAAGCTCAGCGAGACTCGCCCAGAGAAAACAATGGTGATGGCCAGCGTAACCGCAAACTCGCGAAATAAACGACCCACCACATCCGACATGAACAGTAGCGGAATCAGTACCGCGATGAGCGATAGCGTGAGCGAGATAATGGTGAAACCGATCTCGCCAGCACCTTTCAGCGCTGCCTGCATCGGTGTCTCGCCACGCTCGATGTAGCGCGAGATATTCTCCTGCGAGACGATGGCGTCATCCACCACGAACCCGGTGGCAATCGTCAATGCCATCAGGGTGAGATTGTTCAGGCTGTAGCCGAGCAAGAACATCGCGCCACAGGTGCCCAGCAGAGAAATCGGTACCGCAAGGCTGGCAATCACAGTCGCGCGTACGCTGCGCAGGAATAGCAGAATCACCAGCACCACCAGTGCGACCGCGACGAACAGCTCGGTGGTGACGTGTTGGATCGAGGCGCGGATAGTGCCCGTGCGATCAGACAATACGGTCAGCTGCACGGCGGCTGGCAGGCTTTCGGTTAGCTCCGGTAGTCGCTGCTGTATCGCATCCACCGTTTGGATCACATTTGCGCCCGGCTGACGCTGCACATTCAAGATAATCGCCGGCTTCAAATCAGCCCAAGCGGCGAGTCGGACATTCTCTTGCGCTTGTACCACGCGTGCGACTTCCGACAAGCGTACCGGTGCGCCGTTTTTCCAGGCAACGATCAGGTTGGCATAGTCTTGCGCGGATTTCAGCTGGTCATTGGCATTGATCGAGTAGAAACGCGTCGCGCTATCGATGTTGCCCTTGGCAGTGTTGGCATTCGCTTGCGTAATTGCGGTGCGCAGGCTGTCGAGTCCCAGACCGGCAGCAGCCAGTGCGCGCATATCGGCTTGAAT
>CAZLJL010000200.1:0-3438 GCA_964559785.1 uncultured Bifidobacterium sp. | reverse complement strand
CGGAATCAAACTCGTAATGCCCTGCCTCGAAGATACCCACTACATTGAACTGTTTTAGTCGCGGTAGCACACCGGCGGGCGTGAGCTGACCCTGCGGCGCGATCAGTGTCAGCTTATCGCCCACACGCAGACCAAAGCCGCGCGCCAGCGCACTCCCGATCACGATATTGAACTCGCCGGGTTGTAGCGCGCTCAAACTACCGCGCAACATCTGGGATGCCACTGCGGATACCTTGGGTTCTTGGTCCGGCAGGACGCCGCGAACCATAACCCCTCGAACTACATCATCGCGCACCACCATCGCCTGCCCATCGACAAACGGCGCGGCGCCTCGCACTTCAGGGTGTTTAACGGCCTCGCCGGCCAGCGCGGCCCAATCTGGCAGGCTACCCGAGCCATCAAAAATCTCGACATGCGACAGCACTGACAGCATGCGGTCGCGCACTTCTTTCTGGAAACCGTTCATCACCGACAACACCACGATTAGCGCCGCGACGCCAAGCGCAATACCGGCCATCGAGATCAGGGAGATGAAAGAAATAAAGCTGTTGCGGGCACTACGCCGCCCGGCGCGCGTATAGCGCAGGCCGATGGTCCACTCGAACGGGGGATTACTGAACAAAGCCAACGGGGACTCCGGCGATTTTTTTTCAAGGCCGGAGTTTGCCATAATGCACCCCCATGCGCGACCCCACACTGCTGCTCCCATTCGCCCTGCCTCCCGCGCAACATGCGAAAGACCTGATTGCCGCGCTGCATGCGCCATCGCTGGCGATCCTGTTGGCGCGCGCCGCAGAACTACCCGAATTGCGCTTTGACGGCTTCGCCGCCGCGCTACCTCACGAGATGCTGCTATACGGCTCCGGTACTGACAACAGTCCGCCGCTGGCGCACCCCACCATGCAGCGCCTCGGCATGCCGCCCCAGGAAGGCTACTGGTTCATCCTGCAACCGGTGCATTTGCATATCGCGCGCGACCATCTGGTGCTGACTGATCAGCGCCACATGGTGATCAACGAAGACGAGTCGCGCACGCTGTTCGACTCCGCAGCACCGCTATTCCAGGAGCTTGGCTACGACGTACGCTTTGGCGACGCGCGTCATTGGTTTGTGCGTGCGGACGACTGGCACGGCTTGCGCACCACCACGCCCGATGCCGCAGCGGGGCACAATGTTGATGTCTGGCTGCCCGCTGGCGAACACGCTCGTGCTTGGCGCAAGCTGCACAACGAGGTACAAATGCTGTGGCATGGCCACCCGCTAAATGAAACACGCGAACTGCACGGTCAACCGAGAATCAACGCCCTCTGGCTGTGGGGCGGCGGCAGTCCCGAGCAAAGCGTAGAAATACATCAAGAGATCATCACCGATGAAGCGCTGATTACCTCCGCGCTGGCTGATGATTGGGGCCGCTGGCTGACTACCATGCAAGACCTCGACCAAGCCATCATCGCGCCACATCTGCACAAGTTACAGTCGAATGATATCGATAGCCTGACGCTGCAATTAAGTGACGCAACCCGCGTGCGGCGCTGGCGCGCGACGCGCTTCGGTCTTAAAAAATTCTGGCGCACGCCATCACTCGCCAACCTGCTGCACACACCATGACCCGGCTGTCCGCTCGTCCCTACGCGATTCGCGATGCTGAATACCTGGCGCAGCAGGGCTTGCACCCCGTACTCGCGCGTTTGATGGCCGCGCGTGGCCTGCATGATCCGCGCGATTTATCGACGGAACTGGATGCACTCATCAAGCCGGACGCCCTAACCCACGTTGATCGTGCTGCCGTGTTTCTGGCCGACGCTATCGACGCGGGTCGCCGTATGGTGATCGTTGCCGACTATGACTGCGATGGTGCAACCGCCTGTGCAGGTGGCATTCGTGGCTTGCGTGCATTGGGTGCGCACGTCGATTACCTCGTGCCGAATCGCTTCGAGTACGGCTATGGGCTCACCCCCGAGATCGTGGCGCTGGCCGTCAAAGAAAAAACGCCCGACATCATCATCACCGTCGATAACGGCATTGCCAGTATCGAGGGTGTTGATGAAGCCAATCGGCGTGGCATCCCGGTGGTCGTGACCGATCATCACTTACCCGGCGCAACGCTGCCCGCGGCCGAAGTCATCGTCAACCCGAACCAGCCTGCTTGCGGCTTCCCGAGCAAAAATCTGGCGGGTGTGGGTGTGATGTTCTATACCTTGCTTGCACTGCGCGCCGAGCTGCGCCGCCGTGACCGATTCGACAGTGCCTCACAGCCCCGGCTCGATCATCTGCTAGATCTCGTCGCATTAGGTACGGTCGCAGATGTCGTCAAGCTCGACAGCAATAACCGTATTCTGGTGGCGCAAGGCTTGAAACGCATCCGCAGCGGGCGCGCCCATCCAGGTATCGCTGCGTTGTTCTCCGTGGCGGGGCGTGAGGTACGTAAAGCGAATCCATTTGATCTAGGCTTCACCGCCGGGCCACGCCTGAACGCCGCCGGACGATTGGCTGATATGTCGCTGGGCATCGAATGTCTTCTCAGTGATGACAACCACCGCGCATGGGAAATTGCTCGCCAACTGGATGACATTAACCGTGAGCGTCGCGAAATCGAGGCCGGTATTCAGGAAGCCGCCTTGGCATCACTTGAACACATCGAGCCCACTGACAAGGCTGCACTGACCCTGTTCGACCCAAGCTGGCACCAAGGCGTGATTGGTATCGTGGCATCGCGCCTGAAAGAAAAATTCTTCCGCCCGACGATTACCTTTGCGCCCGCAGGAAGCGGGATGATCCGTGGCTCGGGACGATCGATTCCAGGATTTCATTTACGTGATGCACTCGACCTAGTCTATAAACGACACCCGCAGCTAATCGATAAATTCGGTGGACATGCCATGGCCGCTGGCTTATCGCTACGGGAGGATAACTTTCCTTCCTTCGCCGAGGCATTTGAACAAGTGGCGCGCGAATGGCTATCCGCGGCAGATCTGGAGCATGTACTGGAGCACGACGGCTCATTGCCACTGGCTTACTACACGCTGGAGTTTATCGACCAACTCGACGCCCAGGTCTGGGGTCAGGGTTTTGCACCGCCGCTGTTCTGTGACGAGTTTCAGGTACTCAGCCAGCGCGTGTTGAAGGACAAGCATCTGAAGCTACAACTACAACGCGATAATCGTAAGTTTGATGCGATCTGGTTCAACCATGCCGACAGCCTACCCGACCGCATCCGCGCCGCTTACCGGCTGGATGCCAATGAATATAACGGGCGAACCACAGTGCAGCTGATGCTGGCGTTTGCAGAACCCGCCATCTAGCGCCCCTCCCCGCAAAACCTATCAAACCTTTTGCGTACGATGTCGTCCGCTCGTGCGCTATTCGCGTCAAAAAAAGACAGCACCTAGTGCATTGCCGTAGTACATCGCGCACAGTAAGTGCGTCATCAAAAAAATA
>CAZLJL010000199.1:0-3513 GCA_964559785.1 uncultured Bifidobacterium sp. | reverse complement strand
GAGAAGCCGCTCATGCCGATTTTCTTGGCGACATAGGTGGCGGTGCGCGGCATGATCTGCATCAGCCCCGAGGCCCCGACGACCGAGCGCGCAGTTTTTACGAACCGCGATTCTTGTCGTATCAAACCGTAGACCCAAGCCTTATCCAGGCCGATTCCAGCGGTCGCCGTTTGCATGATGTCTTCATGCGGTGTCGGATAACGCTGCGCTAGGTCGAGTTCTACTTTGGCGCGATCAGCACTCGCTACCATACGATCCAGCACATCATTGCGGCGTGCAAACTCACCTGCAGCCAGCAGTTGTCGGTCGTTCATCTTGCGTAGCTGCCAGTTCCATTCGCGATTGCCTTCGAAGCGTAGTTCCAGCTCGTAAAACTTCAACGCATTGACTAAACCTGCGTTATTGCTCGCCTCGGCGATTTCAGCAGCGGTGGGCGGTGTTGGCTTGGCCGGGGCCACGATCGGTTGTGATAACTCTTCTGTAGACAGCAGTCCGTAAAAATGATGCTGACCGGCGAGTTGATGAAAATACTGTTTCGCTTCTTCGCTACGCCCGAGTGCTGCATGCGCACGGCCACGCCAGTACAGCCAGGCAGGATCTTTTTGCAGTTCGGGTGACATGGCATCAATCGAGCGCGCGACCAATTGCCAGTCGCCGACCCGAAGCGCTGCGCGTACCCGCCATTGATAAGCTTCGATTGACATCGGCGCATCAAAGCTGCGACGCCAGTAGGTCGGTGCGTCTTTATCCAGTACGAGCGATGCTTGTAACGCAAGCTGCGACCATGCGATCGCGTTTTCTTCCGCATTTAACCTGGACTGCGCTTTCTCAAGTAGATGTACTGCCTTATCGAGCTTGTCACGCGCTGCACGGCCCAGCGCAATCAGAAACAGCTCGCGTGCGGCACGACCACCGACCGCGCCGCGCTCGAGTACGGCGAAGGGCTTGTCGATCGCCTGCGCAAGCTGCTTGTCATTGACGTCGGTGTAATTGGCAATTCGACGCGCAGTACCGCTGATACCGCTCTCGACGGCCAGTCTGACCTGACGCCAGACATCCGATTCATTGAATTTTTTCTCTTGTGCCAGTTTGCCGATCAGCTCGACACAGGCATCACCGTAAAACTTCGGTTGCTGCAACAGATCACGTGCCGCTTTGGTGATATTTTCACCTTTCGCCAAGCGCGACTGCAGCGCATAGCATTTCACCTGCGTGTCATCATTCAACACAAAACGGGGATATTGTTCATCAAACACGCGCCAGTCATGTGCGCGGCCGAGCAATAACAACCAATCATTGCGCAGGCGATCTGCGATGGCCGTACCATCATGACGTTCGAGGAACTGGCGTATTTCGCCTTCAGGCGTTGATTGCAGCCGCGGGTAGAGCCTGTAGTACTCGATATACGACTGAATCGGATAGCTACCCAGCCGGTTGGCGAGGCGATTCGATTCAGCAGTTTCACCGCGCAATGCGGCTTCGCGAAGCGCGACAAAATCTGCATCGGCACCATTGCCAATGACCACCGCGTGTCGGTTGGTCGCCGATACGACTGAGGATGACATGCTGACGCCGACGATGGCGCACACGACCGCGCCGATCCACCATCTTGAGTGATGCTTCATGACTTTCTGATTACCGCTAGACGATAGTCTTAGAATAGCACGCAGTGACTCAACTAATCCGATCGCTCCTTCGATTTGTCATTCATGAACCAAGCCACTTCCAAAGCCGAACTCCGACGTCAACTAATCGCAGCACGCCGCTCACTTGCGCCCGATGTCAAGGCGGACGCCGATGCGCGCATCGTCGCCAAGTTACTGAGCTGGCTGCAGGCTAATCACATCCGTACATTGGGCGCTTATTTGGCTATCGCCGGGGAGCCGGACCTATCCGGGCTCTATGCGGTGCTGCCGGCGCATGGCATCACAGTGGCTATGCCGGTCGTGCTGGTGCGAGAGCAGCCACTGGTATTTGTGGCTTGGCAGCCGGGCGATGCGCTCGCCAAGGATGCGAGCGGCACGCTGGCGCCTGTTACGCGCGGTGAGTATCTGCAACCGGATGCCGTGCTAGCACCTTGTATTGGCTATACCGATCAGAACTTGCGACTCGGATTTGGCGGCGGCTATTTCGATCGAACGCTGGCCCAAGACCCTCGGCCACGCGCTGTTGGTATTTCGTACGCGTTTGCCAAGGTCAGCTTTGACGCAGAAGCGCATGACATCCCACTGGATATCATTTTGACCGACTAAGAACCGATCACTTCAGGCGGTTTGCTGCGATGGCAGCCCTTACAGGGTACGCACTGAAACTGCGCTATGCGCGCGCCACCAGATTCAATCGCTCCCAAATCGCCAATGTCGGCGCAGATTGATTGAGTGAATAGAAGTGCAAGCCGGGTGCACCACCCGCTAACAGTCGATCACACATCTGCGACACCACATCCAGACCGAAAGCGCGAATCGATTTTGTGTCATCGCCAAACGAAGCGAGCTTGAGACGAATCCAACGCGGCACTTCGGCCCCACACATGTCCGAGAAGCGTGCCAGTTGCGAGAAATTCGTGATCGGCATGATGCCGGGGAAGACCGGCACATCGGCGCCTAAGCGGATAGCGTCATCAACGAACCGAAAGTAGGCATCCGGGTTGTAGAAATACTGGGTGATACCTGCATTAGCACCAGCCTTCACCTTGCGCACAAAATTCTGCAAATCATCCTGCGGCGACTTCGCTTGCGGATGCATCTCGGGGTAGGCTGCCGCTTCAATGTGAAACCAGTCACCGGTCTCTTCGCGAATAAAGGCGATCAAATCGCTGGCGTAGTGCAGTTCGCCAAAGGTGCCGCCAAAACCACTCGGTAGGTCGCCACGAAGCGCAATGATGTGGCGAATGCCATGCGACTTGTACTCATTGATGATGGACCGCAGATCATCCCGCGTTCTACCAATGCATGAGAGATGTGGCGCAGCCTGATAGCCCTCTTGCTGAATCTCGAGCACGGTGTCGCGCGTACCCGCTTGGGTTGAGCCGGCCGCACCAAAGGTCACCGAAAAATACGCAGGCTTTATCTGCGCTAATTGCTGGCGCGCCTGCTTGAGCTTGTCGACGCCCTCGGCGGTTTTGGGCGGGAAGAATTCAACGCTGAAAATAGCTTGTGACATGGATTTATTTCGGGATGAAGGCCGATAACAGCCAGGAAATCACGCTGTAGACAAAGGCGGCGAGAATCGCCGCGCTAAAACTTGCCACCTGAAACCCCGGCACGATGTCGGCCACGACCCAAAACATCAGACCGTTAATCACGAAGATAAACAGCCCGAGTGTCAGGAAGGTAATCGGTAGCGTCAGCACCAACAGAATAGGGCGAACCAGGGTATTGACCAAGCCGAGCACCAATGCCGCTGTCAGCGCAGTCGTGAAACTGTCGACCTTAACGGTATCGAGCACACGCGGCAACACAAACAGGGTGACCGTGTTGACGATCCAGATGAGCAGCAAGCGCATCGAACCTC
>CAZLJL010000198.1:0-3534 GCA_964559785.1 uncultured Bifidobacterium sp. | reverse complement strand
CGATGTGCTTGTCGTTGATCTTCACACCCTGCAAGCGGTAGACGTCCTGCACTTCATCGACGATATAACGTGCGAGCGCCTCGGCACCGAGTAGACGAAGGATGTCTTGCGGATCTGCAGGACCATCCACAATCATCTCGCCCTTGTTCACGACCTGACCATCATGCACCAGCACTTGCTTGTCCTTGGTAATCAGGAACTCATGCTTGTTGCCATCCATGTCGGTGATCTCGAGGCGCTGCTTGCCCTTGGTCTCTTTACCGAAAGCGACGGTACCGGTTACCTCAGCCAGCATGCCCGCGTCTTTCGGAGAGCGCGCCTCGAACAGCTCGGCCACACGTGGCAAACCGCCCGTGATGTCTCGCGTCTTCTGCGATTCAGTCGGGATACGTGCCAGCACCTCACCGACCGATACCGGCTGACCGTCCTTCACGGTAATCAGCGCGCCCACCTGGAAACCGATGGTGACCGGATGATCGGTGCCCGCAATTTTTACTTCCTGGCCGAGCTCGTTGAGCAGCTTGACCTGAGGACGCATCGCGCGGCTGGTCGTGCTGCGGCGCTTGGCGTCAATGACGACCAGCGTTGACAGGCCGGTTACCTCGTCGATCTGCTTGGCGACCGTGGAGCCTTCCTCGACATTTTCGAACTTCACGGTACCCGCGTACTCAGTGATGATCGGACGTGTCAACGGATCCCAATTTGCCAGCGCAGTACCAGCTTTGATCACTTGACCATCTTTCACGATCAGCGTGGCGCCATAAGGCACTTTGTGTCGCTCACGCTCACGTCCATGATCATCAGTGATCAGCACCTCGCCCGAACGCGAGATCACAATCTGATCGCCTTTGCCGTTCGTCACATAGCGCATGGTGGCAGTGAAGCGCACCGTGCCATTCGACTTTGCCTCAACCGAAGAAGCCACCGCAGCACGCGATGCCGCACCACCGATGTGGAAGGTACGCATCGTCAACTGAGTACCCGGCTCACCGATCGACTGCGCGGCAATCACACCCACCGCTTCACCGACGTTGACCATGGTGCCACGACCTAGATCGCGGCCATAACATTTCGCGCACAAGCCGTAACGCGTATCGCAGGTCAGTGCCGTACGAACCTTCACCTCATCAATACCGAGGCGCTCAATATCTTCAACAGCATCCTCGTCTAGCAAGGTGCCTGCTTCATAAACGGTTTCCTGAGTCTCCGGATTGACGACGTCGGTCGCAACAACACGCCCCAGAATACGGTCGCGCAATGGCTCGATAACTTCACCACCCTCGACCAGCGCCTTCATGGCGGTGCCGTTGACGGTACCGCAGTCATCTTCAACTACCACCAAGTCCTGAGTTACATCGACCAGACGACGCGTCAGGTAGCCTGAGTTGGCGGTTTTCAGCGCAGTATCGGCCAAGCCCTTACGAGCACCGTGCGTAGAAATAAAGTACTGCAGAACATTCAAACCTTCGCGGAAGTTCGCAGTGATCGGCGTTTCAATAATAGAGCCATCTGGTTTAGCCATCAGACCACGCATACCCGCTAGCTGACGAATCTGCGCCGCCGAGCCACGCGCTCCGGAGTCGGCCATCATGTAAATCGCATTAAACGATTCTTGTGTGCCTGTAGAGCCATCGCGCTTGACCACGCTCTCGACCTTCAACTGCTCCATCATGGCCTTGCCGACTTCATCGCCAGCTTTGCCCCAGATATCCACCACTTTGTTGTAGCGCTCACCGGCAGTAACCAAGCCAGACGAGTACTGTTGCTCGATCTGCTTCACCTCATGCTCAGCCTGCGAGATGATGGTGGATTTTTGCGGCGGCACCAACATATCGTCGACGCAAATCGAGATACCCGCACGGGTCGCCAAACGGAAGCCCGCTTGCATCAACTGATCGGCGAACACTGCAGTCGCACGCAAGCCGCACTTGCGGAACGAGATGTTGATCAGTTTCGAAATTTCTTTCTTCTTCAGCGCACGATTCAGCGCGGAGAAAGGCAGTCCCTTCGGCAAAATCTCGGAAAGGATGGCCCGGCCTACCGTTGTCTCGACACGCAAAATTTTCTTCTCGAACTCGTCGGTGCCCGCCACACGCAAGTACTCGGTGACTCGAACCGTTACGCGCGAGGTCAGTTCGACTTCCTTGTTGTCGTAGGCGCGGATGACTTCAGAGACATCCTGGAACGCCATGCCCTCGCCTTTACCGTTGATCTTTTCACGCGTGGCGTAGTAAAGACCCAGAACGATATCTTGTGATGGCACGATCGATGGCTCGCCGTTCGATGGGAACAGCACGTTGTTCGACGCCAGCATCAGCGTACGCGCTTCCATCTGCGCTTCGATCGACAGTGGTACGTGAACTGCCATCTGATCGCCGTCGAAGTCAGCGTTGAAAGCGGCACAGACCAGCGGGTGCAATTGAATTGCCTTGCCCTCAATCAGTACCGGCTCAAACGACTGAATACCGAGACGGTGCAACGTCGGCGCACGGTTCAACATCACCGGGTGCTCACGGATCACTTCTTCCAGAATGTCCCACACGATCGGCTCTTGCAGCTCGACCAGTTTCTTGGCTGCCTTGATCGTGGTGGCGAGACCCATGAGTTCAAGCTTGTTAAAGATGAAGGGCTTGAACAACTCGAGTGCCATCAACTTCGGCAAGCCGCACTGGTGCAGCTTCAGCTGTGGGCCGACCACAATCACCGAGCGTCCGGAGTAATCCACACGCTTGCCGAGCAAGTTTTGGCGGAAACGACCACCCTTGCCCTTGATCATTTCTGCCAGCGACTTCAGCGGACGCTTGTTAGCACCCGTCATCGCTTTGCCACGACGGCCGTTGTCGAGCAGTGAGTCGACCGCCTCTTGCAGCATGCGCTTCTCGTTACGCGTAATGATCTCTGGCGCGCGTAGCTCCATCAAACGCTTGAGACGATTATTACGGTTGATGACGCGACGGTACAAGTCATTCAGATCGGAGGTCGCAAAACGACCACCATCCAGCGGCACCAGTGGACGCAGCTCCGGCGGCAACACCGGCAGCACTTCCATGATCATCCAGTCCGGCTTGATGCCAGAACGCTGAAATGCTTCCAAGACCTTCAGGCGCTTGGCGTATTTTTTGATCTTCGCTTCCGACTTGGATTCGCGCAGATCGGTGCGCAGCTGCTCAGCTTCGCGATCGATATCGATAGCGCGCAGCAGTTCACGGATACCCTCTGCGCCCATGAACGCGGTGAAGTCATCGCCAAACTCTTCGTACTTGGCGGCGTAATCATCTTCGGACATGATCTGGCACTTCTTCAGCGGGGTCATGCCAGGATCGGTCACGACATAGGCTTCGAAGTAAAGAACGCGCTCGATGTCGCGCAGCGTCATGTCCAATACCATGCCCAGACGGGATGGCAAGGACTTCAGGAACCAGATGTGCGCGACCGGCGAGGCGAGTTCGATGTGCCCCATGCGCTCACGGCGCACTTTCGCCAGCGTGACTTCAACACCGCATTTTTCGCAGATCACGCCACGATGCTTGAGGC
>CAZLJL010000197.1:0-3543 GCA_964559785.1 uncultured Bifidobacterium sp. | reverse complement strand
CCTTCTTTGATCTTCGGCTTTATAGTGAGCTGATTAACTCGCAGCTTGCCTTGAATAGCGGATGGCTTTCATCCCCAAAGCAATCACAAATCGTAAAATGGTTTTCTTGCTGCAGCGGTACCTCGCGCTCGAAACCATGTCGCCATTGTGATGCAATCAGTGCGGTCTGCCGTTTGAACTCATCCGATTCAAGATCGCCCACTGCGGTAATGAAGGGCGCCGAGTTCGGTTGCGGCATCCAGCCGGGTGACAAGCGAAGTGCACTTGATTTATCGAGCTTCAAATCGGTATTGATGAACTCTGCATGGCGAACCGGTTCAAGATCATAAAGACCGGACATCAAGATGCCGCCTTTGATCAAATCGCTCGGCAAGTCGGTGCCAAATACATTCCAGTGCGCTGCCATCATCATTGCCGCCAAATGGCCTCCTGCTGAATGCCCCGCGATAACCATGCGGTCACGGTCAAAATCCAAGCGCGCTGATCGGCGGTAAAGCCAAGCGAGTGCCCGTAATTGCTGGCGGGTGATCTCCTCGACGGAGGCCTGGGGTGCCAGCGTGTAATTGGTCAGCGCAACGCTGAAACCGGCACGCCGATAAGCCGGGACAATAAATGTGAAATCGGATTTATCGAGCGAGCGCCAATATCCGCCATGAATGAACACCAGCAACGGCGCACCTGGTTGCTCAGCCGGGAAAAAATCCAACCGCTCCATGGGCGCACTGCCGAACGCCAGATCCAGCAAACCAGCTTCTGATCCTCTTGCCTGAGCGGATTCTGCTTGCCAGCGGCGAATGATTTCCGGGTGATCCGGTACTGCGGCACGCGCATTTAGCTGCTCTGTGTAGTAAGCCGCTGAGCCAAGTTTTGTACTGATGGTGTTGTCATTTTTATTGGACATGGGTATCTCCTGGACAGTGTCGCAAGCATATTCAGCGCAGGGCCGATCTGCCTTTTCTGTTGACCATACGTAATTGACTACTCTACACTAGTCCTGTTTTGGTGCTCGCCTGTCGACTCTGACGGGCAGTTAAACGGGAAACACGGAGCCCACTCCTGAACATCAGGAGCAAGCCAACGTGTGCTGCCCCCGCAACGGTAAGCAAGCGCATGACCTCAGTCATGCAATCGGTTCTCATCACCACTGTGCCAGCGGCATGGGAAGGTCGAACTGATTCGCTTGTTAGCCCGGATACCGGCCAGAGCAGGTGGGAGAGGCGAACGGGGTGGTTCGTCGGTTATCCGAACTTCGATGTTGCTGCATCGTTTCGCGCTCCTTTTTGGTCTCGCTTGCGGGGAAGCTGGCGGATCGCTTATCTATTGGTCGACCATGAAAAATAAACGTCACTCTCGGCGGTGCCCGTGGCCGCGGATGCGTCTCGTCTGCACAGTTGCGGTAGTGGTTTCGCAGGTGCCTACAGTAGAGGCCGCGAGTCAACTACCCGAAGTTGTCGTGACCTCGTCTCGTATCGAGCAAAGACAATCCGATACGTTATTGCACAGTACGGTGATCACCTCGGAGATGATCAGAAATAGCCAGCAGCCAGACCTACTGTCGCTCTTGAGATCTGAGGCGGGTATCCAAATTACCCAGACCGGCGGCATTGGCAGCTCTACGGGATTTTTTATGCGAGGAGCGGCAACCAGACAAACCCTCGTGCTGGTTGATGGTGTTCCGATTACTAAGCAAGATGCGACGGGTACTGTCAGTATTGAGCATCTGATGTTGTCGGAAATTGATCGTATTGAGATTGTGCGCGGTAATGTCTCTAGCGTATATGGCTCTGGTGCAGTTGGGGGTGTCATACAGATCTTTACCCGTAGACCAACCGATAAGACTCAGACAAGCGTCTCCGCTGAATTTGGTTCTCGGATGAGTTACAAGAGCGCCGCCTCGGTTAGAGGCGCTAACGAAAGCCTCAAGTACTCAATTTCGGCATCCAAGTTGGGTAGCGATGGATTTTCTGCAGTCAATCCGGACCAAATAGCTAGCGGTAACCCTGACCGTGATGGCTACAGTAATGTGAGTGCGAGCGGATTTATCTCCAGATCTTGGTCGCAAGATCAAGAGCTGGGCATCAGGTTCACCCAAAGCCGGGCTCGCTTTAACTTTGATAGCCAATTTGACCAACCCACTGACCTCCATAGAGGAAAGACCAACATCAGTGTGATCTCTTTATTCTCGAAAAATCGGCTCGCCGAGAACTGGCAATCGGAGCTGACATTTTCAGAGGCAGTTGACCACAACTCAAATCGTTATCAGACCGCATTACCTCGGAGTGATAACTATAAAACACAGACTAGGATGGCGGACTGGCTGAATCGTATTGATCTATCCGACGCCGTGCGTGCTACAGCTGGCCTGAGTTACCAGCGCCAGTCATTTGCAGGGGACTCCGGGTTCCCTTTAGGGGTCACCGATACTTCTCGCAACGTTTGGAGTGCTCAAGCCGGACTTCAATATGCCGGTAATAACGCACACAGTTTTCAGTTGAATGGGCGCTACGATGATACGCAGCAGAATGCATCGGCAACTACTGGTTTGCTCGGGTATGGCTATCGTTTTAATGAAAACATCAAACTTCTCGCGAGTACTTCTACTGGCTTTAGCGCTCCACCGCTTGGATACCTATATGGTCAGTGGGGAAATCCAAATTTACGACCAGAGTACTCGCGATCAGTAGACATTGGCACCCAAATAACACTTGCTGAACTTGAGGTTCGGATCACTTGGTTTGATTCGCGGATCCGAGATCAGATCGAGTACAGCGCAGGATTTAACAATATTCGAAGTGCCCGAAATGATGGCCTTGAGCTCAGTGGTCAATTCAGCTTAAGCGACTGGTCAATTAGACCCAGTTTGACATTGCAGAATCCTAGAGATGCAGATACAGGGCAGTTACTTAGGAGACGAGCAAGGGAATTAGGATCGATTTCTGCGGTTCGAACATTGGGTCCTTGGACCGTCAACGCATCCGCATCATATTCGGGAGCCCGTCTTGATGGGGATAATCGATTAGGATCGTATCTTGTTGCCGGTATAAGTGGTAGCTATAAGGTATCAAATGAATGGTCATTGATTTCGAGAATCGATAATGTTTTTGATGAGCGCTATCAGAGTGTTTATGGCTATAACCAGCCGCCCCGTATGTTTTTTATTGGAATACGTTGGCAACAATAAAGCTAACACTTTAGGGTACGACTATATTCAAACAATAAACTATCGCGATGTTTTGGACCGCTCTTCATATGTTTGAATAATCAATATGCAAACGAGGGATTTTGTATCTATCAGGTTTGCGTGGGTTTCCCTGATCGATCGGATTAGTTCGGGTTCGCTTTGGATAAAAATGTTTGCCATAGGACTGATCCTGTTATTTGTCATTTTTACGAGTTTGGCCTGCGGGTCTGCGGGATGTGAAATAGATATCTTTGCACATCAGGAAATCGGCCAGGTGAGGTGGGTTAGAGTTTCAATGGCCTGCGCCATCGGCGCGCTCCTCTCCTTATCCGGCGCACTTCTGCAGCTACTACTACGCAACC
>CAZLJL010000196.1:0-3585 GCA_964559785.1 uncultured Bifidobacterium sp. | reverse complement strand
AACTGGATCCCGGCCTACGCCGGGATGACGATTTCATGGATGATTCCAGGCAGACCATGTCATCGATCATTCCAGGCAGACGATGTCATCGATCATTCCAGGCAAACGATGTCATCAATCAGTCTAGGCAGACGATGTCATTAATCACTCTAGGCAGACAATGTCATCAATCAGTCCAGGCAGACGATGTCATCAATCATTCTGGGCACACGATGCCATGGATCATTTCAGTTAATCAGTCATCCAGTTCCTGATTGACAGATTCAGTACCAACATCCTTTGATGCGTCATCCCGGCGTAGGCCGGGATCCAGCGAGCCCAATCAAGCACTCAGCGAATTTTCAATACCAAAGCAACGCCGATCAAACTCTGCACCAAGTAGATCACGCTCGCTACACCATGTAGCAAACCAAAGCGCGAGCGCGCAACCTCGTCCATCACACCACCATTCAGGGCAGCGGTCTCTCGCAACGCTGCCATGAACGGCTGCAAACCAAAATACCCCACCGTCAGACACATCAGCATCAGCACCACCGAAATAATGCAAAAGCGACGATGCTCGACGCGGCGGTCCCAAAATAGCAGCGCCAGCAGCGACAAACCGCAGGCTACCGATACCCACGCCTCGACCCGAAACAGACTACCCGCAATACTGCCCGCCAAGGCGCGATCCGGCAGCGTCGCAAACAAGGTTGGCGCAACCAGATAACCCACTGTCCATAGGCTGCCGACCCACAGGGTCGCCAGTAGCGTGCGCAAATTCGCGCTCAGCTTAGTGGGGACTTGCATCAGATGTACTGCACCTCAAGAATTTCATACTCGCGCGTACCGCCGGGGGTGTGCACCTCGACGGTGTCGCCAGCGTATTTGCCAATCAAGGCGCGCGCAATCGGCGAGCTGATCGAGACTTTCTTGAGTTTGATATCGGCCTCGTCATCACCCACAATCTTGTAAGTCACTTTGTCGCCCGATTCCAGATCTTCCAGCGTGACGGTGGCAGCGAATACGACACGACCATCACCATCGATCAGCGCGGGGTCAATGATTTGTGCTGCTGACAGCTTGCCCTCCAACTCAGCGATACGTCCCTCGACGAAACTCTGTCTTTCTTTGGCAGCGTCGTACTCGGCGTTTTCAGACAAGTCACCCTGCGCACGCGCCTCGGAAATCGCGTTAATGACCGCTGGCCGCTCTTTGGTTTTCAGACGATGCAGCTCGTCTTTCAACATCTCCGCGCCTTCCTTTGTCAGGGGGATGGTATTCATAGTGTTTTATCGAAAATTAAAAAATTTTTCTCGCAAATGAAAAAAGAACAGAGGCTGCGGATCGCGCAGCCTCTGCTGGTATTTCGGCAATTATATGACTACTTTACGACGGTAGCTGTTTCTGTGGCTACTGTTCTTGCGAGTACTGTCGCTTATCAGGTCGGCAAGGTGGCGTGCATACCTTGCAGGTCATAGACATGCAAGGTATCGAGATGGGCCATCCCGGCTACGGCGGCCTCGGCCCCGGCAATCGTGGTGTAGGTCGTGACGCGCGCGCCAAGGGCAGAGGTACGGATGGTACGCGAGTCGTTGATCGCATTCCGCTTCTCTTCCACGGTGTTGATCACCAACGCGATCTCGTTGTTCTTGATCATGTCGACAATATGGGGGCGCCCCTCGGCGACTTTGTTCACCGTCTGAACTGCAATACCCGCAGCGGCGATCGCAGCAGCCGTGCCTTTCGTCGCAACGACGGTAAAACCAATACCGACTAGCGAGCGTGCGATCTCGACGGCACGTGGTTTGTCGCTGTTTTTGACAGACAGGAATACCTTGCCAGCCGTTGGCAGACGCACGCCCGCACCCAGCTGCGACTTGACGAAAGCCTCACCAAAGGTTTTGCCAACACCCATGACCTCGCCAGTGGACTTCATTTCGGGGCCAAGAATCGTATCAACGCCTGGGAACTTTACAAACGGGAAAACGGCTTCCTTGACACTGAAATAATCTGGCGTTACCTCAGCAGTAATCCCCTGCGCTGCGAGTGATTTTCCCACCATGCAACGCGCAGCGATCTTGGCTAATTGCAAGCCGGTTGCTTTCGAGACGTAAGGCACAGTACGCGAAGCACGCGGGTTTACCTCGAGCACATAGACGATGTCTTGTAAATTTCCATCGATCTCTTGCTGCTGTATCGCGAACTGCACGTTCATCAGCCCGACCACACCCAGGCCACGCGCCATCAGCGCGGTCTGTCGTTTCAATTCATCAATCGTTGCTTCGGACAAAGAATATGGCGGCAGCGAGCATGCCGAATCGCCCGAGTGCACACCGGCCTGCTCGATATGCTCCATCACCCCACCGATGAAGGTACGCTCGCCATCAGACAAGCAATCGACATCCACTTCAATCGCATCATTCAGGAAGCGATCCAGCAATACCGGAGAGTCATTCGATACTTTGACCGCCTCGCGCATGTAGCGCTCGAGATCACGCTGCTCATGCACAATCTCCATCGCGCGGCCACCCAATACATACGACGGACGCACGACCAGGGGATAGCCAATCTCTTGCGCTAGCGCGAGTGCTTCATCTTCGTTGCGTGCGGTGCGGTTCGGCGGCTGTCGAAGACCTAGCTCATGCAGCAGCTTCTGGAAGCGCTCACGGTCTTCAGCGGCATCGATCATGTCGGGCGAAGTACCAATGATCGGCACACCGTTCGCCTCGAGATCCAGCGCGAGCTTGAGTGGTGTTTGACCACCGTATTGCACGATCACGCCAACCGGACGTTCTTTGTCGACGATCTCAAGTACGTCTTCCAAGGTCAGCGGCTCGAAGTACAAACGATCCGAGGTATCGTAATCCGTCGACACCGTCTCAGGGTTACAGTTGACCATGATGGTTTCGTAACCATCCTCGCGCATCGCGAATGCTGCGTGGACGCAGCAGTAATCAAACTCGATGCCCTGCCCGATGCGGTTCGGGCCACCGCCCAGCACCATGATTTTCTGACGATCGGTCGGGTTAGATTCGCACTCTTCCTCATAGGTGGAGTACATGTACGCGGTGCCGGTGGCAAACTCGCCAGCGCATGTGTCGACGCGCTTGTATACCGGACGCACACCATTCATGCGGCGCAGCTTACGCACATCCCGATCTTCAATCTTCAGCAGCTTGGCGATACGGCGATCCGAGAAACCCTTACGCTTCAAAGCCAGCAGCGTGTCCTTGTCGAGTGCTTTGACAGTTTGCGTCTCCAGCCACAACTCGATATCGATAATCTCTTTAATTTGTGCGAGGAACCAAGGGTCGATCTTGGTGAGTTGCTGCACTTCTTCCAAACTGAAACCCTGCGCGAAAGCATCGCCTACGTACCAAATACGCTCTGGCCCTGGCTCACCCAGTTCTTCTTCCAAAACTTCGCGATCTTTGGTCTTTTCATTCATGCCATCAACGCCAACTTCCAGTCCGCGCAAGGCTTTTTGGAACGACTCCTGGAAGGTACGGCCAATCGCCATCACTTCGCCAACGGATTTCATCTGCGTAGTGAGATGACTATCTGCCTGCGGGAACTTCTCGAAGGCAAAGCGTGGCACTTTGG
>CAZLJL010000195.1:0-3585 GCA_964559785.1 uncultured Bifidobacterium sp. | reverse complement strand
TTCATCTGAAATCCTTTTAAATAAAATACCGAAAACCATCGCGCTGCCGACGCATTCGACACGCCGGCAGCTCGATATGATTTTATTTAAAGTTTTCAGACTAGCAATTATTGGGTTGTGAACCAATGACGCTTGTACTGACTTGGCGGGCTACTAAGGACTGTCTGAAAATCGCACCCGATCACCAGAGGTATTTCAGCCCTATCGTCCAGAGATCAACATCAGTTGCCTCTCCGGCAACCTTTCTGGTGCGACTAAAGTAAGCATACTCAAGATCTGCGGCCCAATTTGGCATGAACTGCCAAGTGGCGCCGATACCAACCATCGGCCCGAATCGGCTGTCATCCGTATCGAAGGCAGCGGCATCGCGCACGCCGCGCCAATTAGTCCAGTTGTAAGCTGCGCCCAGCTTTCCGTAGAGAGAGAATCCGTCGCGCAAAGAAGATCTGCCAACAGCGGCAAGATAAACAGATTCCGAGCGTGCGGTCATGGAATTGCCAGCGAAGGCGTACTTGGCCTTGCCTAGGTGGATGTAACCAAGCTCGACATCCATATTCGAGCTGACTTGGGCTCCGGCTGCAATCAATGCGGCGGTGTCGGAATCCTTTCCCCAGAAATCGGCGTCAGTCCTAGCCTGACCGCCGCCAAGCTTGACATAAGTGGACGGGGGCGCAGTTTGCGCCTGCACCAATGGTGCAGCCAACAATGCTGCCAGCCAAATCGCAATCCTTGATCTCTTCATGATGGTTCCTGTTCCATTTGAGGTGAACGATCGATGGTCGGGTTGCCGACCTTGTCCTTGTGAGACGTGCCGATTCTAAGAACGGGGACTGGTTGTGCGATGCCGCGGTTGCCTCGATCAGACGATGATCTGACCTGGGTTTGCGATGACTAAACCAACCGCTGCGGGACGGGCGCATCGCCATCAACAGTGGTGATTGTTGCGGCGCGCAAAAAAATCCGGGCTTACAGTTCGGTAGAAGACGCCCGGAAATTGGCGAGTCGGCTATGATCCGAAGATAAACTGAGGCAATATTCGGCAGGTTTTTTCTAATAAATAAATTGCGTCTGCACTCAATGGGCAGCAGACGCAAGCCCAACAGATCGCCATGGTGGAGACAAACGAGCGGTCGGCGGAAACCTTTCCCCGACTGATGCTGCAACACGCTGTCACGCGCCCGCATCGTCCTGCCTTTCGAGAAAAAGATCTCGGTATTTGGCAGACGATCACCTGGGCCAAGGCTGCGGATGAAATCAGGCACTTTGCCTGCGGCTTGGCCGCACTCGGCTTTCGCCGGGGCATGAATCTCGCCGTTATCGGTGACAACCGGCCTCGCCTGTACATGGCAATGGCTGCTGCGCAGTCCCTCGGTGGCATTGCGGTACCGCTTTATCAGGATGCACCCGCCGCCGACATGGCCTATGTATTGGAGAACGCCGGCATTGATTTCGCGGTCGTCGAAGATCAGGAGCAGGTCGATAAATTAATCGAGGCACGCGTGACGGTACCAGGGCTGTCGCACATCATCTACGATGATCCGCGCGGTCTGCGCAATTACACCCAACCCGGCTTGCATGCTTTTGAAGCGGTGCAGGCACTCGGCGCTGCTCATCACCGCGATCATCCGGATTTCTATCAAAACGAAGTCAATGCCGGTCGCGCGGACGATATTGCCGTAATGCTCTACACCTCTGGCACTACGGGGCGTCCCAAAGGGGTTTGTCACTCTCACCGCGCACTGATCACGACCGGCAGAACATTGGCAGCGTTTGATCACTTGTCGGCTGATGACGAAATTCTTTGCTACTTGCCATTAGCTTGGGTGGGCGATTTTCTGTATTCCTACGCGCTGTCGAACATTGTTGGCTTCTGCCTCAACTGCCCGGAATCGCCCTCGACTGTTGGCACCGACTTGCGTGAAATTGGCCCGACCTATTACTTCGGACCACCGCGGGTGTACGAGAACACGCTGACGCAAGTGATGATTCGCATTGAAGACGCCAGCGCGATCAAGCGTGCCATGTTCCATTACTTCATGAAGGTGGCGCGGCGCGCCGGCTTGAAGCTACTCGATGGCAAAGGTGAAGTATCACTGACCGATCGAGTTCTATATGGCATCGGCGAGTTACTGGTGTACGGCCCATTAAAAAACGTATTGGGTTTGTCGCGCATTCGTGTGGCCTACACCGGCGGTGAAGCAATTGGCCCTGATTTGTTCGATTTTTATCGCTCGATCGGCATCAACCTCAAACAGCTGTATGGCATGACTGAAACCTGCGTCACCGTGTGCATGCAACGCTCTGGCGACGTCAAGCTCGACACGGTTGGCAAGCCGATGCAAGGCGTGGAGGTGAAGATTGCTGACAGTGGAGAGGTGTTGGTGCGCTCGCCCGGACTGATGGTCGAGTACTACCAGCGCCCGGAAGATACCGCTGAGGCTATCGATGCCGAGGGCTACTTCCACACAGGTGATGCCGGTTTCTTTGACAGCGATGGGCACCTGAAAATCATCGATCGCGCCAAAGATGTTGGACGCATGTCTGACGGCACTATGTTCGCGCCCAAATACATCGAGAACAAGTTGAAGTTCTTCCCATTCATCAAAGAAGCCGTGGCTTTCGGTGATGGACGCACCACCTGCAATGTATTCATCAACATTGACATGGAAGCCGTCGGCAACTGGGCTGAGCGTCGCAACTTGCCCTATAGCGGCTATGCCGATCTGGCTGCACAGCAGCCGGTGTATGAATTGATCGCCGACTGCGTAGAAAAGGTCAATGCGGATTTGGCGCACGACACGCTGCTGTCAAACTCACAAGTGCATCGCTTTCTTATCCTGCACAAAGAACTCGATCCGGATGATGACGAGCTGACCCGCACGCGCAAAGTACGTCGTGGTTTCATCGCGCAAAAATACGCAGTGCTGATCGATGCACTGTACGACGGCAAGCAACGCCAATATATCGAGACCCAAGTGAAGTTTGAGGATGGTAGACAGGGCATGATTTCTGCTGACCTCGAGATTCGCGATGTAAAAACTTTTAGCAGCGCAGGTGCGCGTCAGGCGGCATGATGCAAAGCCAGGATAGCAGCCGAAAAATTGGCGAGGTCATTCTCGACCTGCGCAATATCTCGCTCTCGTTCGGCGGTGTTCGGGCACTCACTGATATTTCTTTTGATGTGCGCGAGCATGAGATTCGCGCCATCATCGGCCCGAATGGCGCTGGCAAAAGCTCCATGCTGAATGTGATTAACGGTGTTTATCGTCCGCAGCAAGGCGAGATCATTTACCGTGGTGAGCATCGGCGCGACATGGATACCTACGCCGCAGCGAAGAGCGGTATCGCGCGAACCTTCCAGAATATTGCGCTGTTCCGGGGCATGTCGGTACTAGACAACATCATGACCGGCCGCAATCTGAAAATGCGATCAAATTTCCTGCTACAAGCACTGTACGTAGGACCAGCGCAACGCGAAGAGATTGAGCATCGGGTCAAGGTAGAACAGGTCATCGACTTCCTCGAGATTCAGCATATTCGCAAAACACCGGTCGGTCGCTTGCCGTACGGCTTGCAAAAACGGGT
>CAZLJL010000194.1:0-3614 GCA_964559785.1 uncultured Bifidobacterium sp. | reverse complement strand
CGCAGTTGGTCTTGTTGAATGAGGTCAGTCAGGCGCTTGAACTGCATGGGTGACGGGGCAGAATTTGAGGTGGAAAGCCCGCCATTTTACCGCAGCAGGTGTTGCCTAAAACGGTTGTCAGATGGACATGGCGTCAAGGCTCAAAGCCAAACCCGAAGCGCGGTGTAACAGGCCATACCCACGGCCAGCGTCCCCAGCATATGACGCGTCAGCAGGAAAAAAATCGTCGCCACCATAGCGGCGATCAGCTTGATATTGAGCCAAGGCTCAACTAAAGCACCCTGCACCACCAGTAGGTCTGGCGCAATGATGGCCGATAAGGCGACCGCAGGCACATGCGACAGCGAACGCTGAATCCAGTCCGGCATCCGACGAGATCCGCCGACCATGAAGAAGAAACTGCGCGTAATTAGGGTACCGGCCGTCATGAGGAGCAGCAGAAACAGGTACTCGGGCCACGACATCGTCATACCTTATCCTTCGGCTTGACCATCAGCTGCTCGGCGCATACAGCAGCGACGATCCCCAGCAACATCGCACTCACCAGCCCGAGGCGATAAGGCCACTGGACAGTGGCCACGGCTACGGTACACGCGACCACCACACCCACAATAGTCGGGCGATTTCTGACCAGCGGTATGGCAATCGCCAGTAAAGCCAATGAGCCGGCAAAACCAATGCCCCAGCTCGCGGGTATTTGCTGGGCGAGAAAAATGCCGGTCAGAGAGCCGATCTGCCATGCCAACCAGTTCGACACCGCCAAGCCGCTGAAATAGCCTTGTTTGCCAGCGGGCTTGCCCACGGTGTGCGTCGGGAAACGCTGCGGGAAAAAGCCCATCACCAAATCCACATTGTTATAGCCGTACCAGAGCCGCTTGCGCCAACTAAGGTGCTGGAAATGGGGGCCAATCACGGCACTGAAGATCACGAAACGCAGATTCACCATAAACGCCGTAAAAGCGATCACCCAGACTGGTGCACCGGCAGCGATGAGTGGCAATGCCGCCAGCTGTGCCGAGCCGGCATACACCACTAGGGTCATCAGCAGAGACTGCCAGAGTGACAAGCCGGATTGCATCATGGCCGCCCCGGTCACCACGCCCCAGGCAAATAAACCGGGCACGGTCTGCGTACTGGCACGCACGGCGTCGAAGAAAGCGGATCTTTCGCGCTCGGCAGCTTGCGCGTCGTCGGAAGGCTGGGGTGTCATGGTCAGGGCTGAGGCACCGATCAGGAAGACCGGTCGGGATAGCCAACGAATAAGCCACTATTCTAACGAGCAAGCCGCCAAAGGCATTGAATCCGATAGAATCTCGGCTTTGCGACAACGAATTTATCGGAGACAGACCATGTCCATGGCCGACCGCGACGGCAAAATCTGGAAGGACGGCAAGCTCGTCGACTGGCGTGACGCCAATCTGCACATGCTCACGCACAGCCTGCACTATGGGATGGCGGTTTTTGAGGGTGTGCGTGCCTATAAAACCATTGATGGAACTGCGATCTTTCGGCTGCGCGAACATACGCAGCGGCTGTTCAACTCGGCCAAGATTTTCCAGATGGCGATTCCGTTTGATATGGACACCCTGATCGAGGCGCAAAAAGAAGTGGTACGAGCGAATCAGCTCGAATCCTGCTACCTGCGTCCCTTGGTCTGGATCGGCTCGGAAAAAATGGGCGTATCGGCGCGTGGCAATACCATTCACGTCGGTATCGCCGCGTGGCCTTGGGGCGCCTACCTCGGCGAAGAAGGTCTGAAGCGCGGCATACGCGTTAAAACCTCTTCGTTTACCCGACACCATGTGAACGTCTCGATGGTGCGCGCCAAAGCCAGCGGCTATTACATCAACTCGATACTCGCGAATCAGGAAGTCACGGCCGAAGGCTATGACGAGGCGCTGCTGCTCGATACCGATGGCTATGTGTCCGAAGGCGCTGGTGAGAATGTGTTCCTCATCCGTAACGGCAAAATCTACACGCCGGACTTGGCCAGCTGCCTCGATGGCATTACGCGCGACGCAGTGCTGACCATGGCACGCGATCTGGGTATCGATGTCATTGAAAAACGCATTACTCGCGATGAGCTGTACTGCGCTGATGAGGCTTTCTTCACCGGTACTGCCGCTGAGATCACGCCGATTCGTGAACTCGATAACCGTCAGATTGGCATTGGTAGTCGCGGCCCCGTGACAGAGAAACTGCAGTCGCTGTTTTTCGATGTGGTCGGCGGCAAGGCCCCGCAGTACCAACACTGGTTGACCCGTGTTTGATCAACTCATCTTCAGGAGCTAGCCATGACACAGCCGGCGCAAGCGATCGAACTTGATGGCAAGGATCTGCCCGCTCACTGTCCAAATAAATCTACGCCGATCTGGTCTTCTCATCCGCGCGTGTCGCTTGATTTTGATGCGCACGGGCATGCGAAGTGCCCTTACTGCGGCACCGCCTACGCGCTCAAAGATGGCGCGCATGCCCACTCGCACTGATTGTGAATGCCTCTGCCACGCAAACCCCTCGCGAGCGCTGAAGACGTCGAGAACGCCTTCTACGACGCGATGGCGCGCGCCGATCTCGAAATGATGATGGCGCTGTGGGCGGATGACGAAGAGATTTTTTGCGTGCATCCCGGCGCACCCAGACTGCAAGGGCAGACAGCCATCCGCGAATCTTTCGAGATGATTTTCGAACGCGGCCCGGTGCATATCCGACCGCACCACCTGCATGTGGCACATAGTGTTGGCTGCGCAGTCCACAGCCTGATCGAAGAGATCAAAGCGCCCGACGACCCCAACTGGCAAGAAGCACACATCGTTGCAACCAACGTTTATATCAAGACGCCGCAAGGTTGGCGCATGGTGTCGCACCATGGCTCGCTCGCACCGGGGCGCCCACCCGAGACGCCGGTCACCACAACACAAGGCGTGCTGCACTAGCCCAACGGATGAGCAACTACCGTCCACCCGTCTGGCTACCCGGCGGCCATCTGCAAACAATCTGGGCAGCAAAGATGCTCTCTCATACAGAGCTCACCTTGAAACGTGAGCGCTGGGACACGCCGGATAAAGATTTCATTGATGTAGATTTCGTCGAGGGTTTGCCGGGCAAACCCTTTCTGGTGCTGTTTCATGGCTTGGAGGGTTCTTCTAACAGCCACTATGCGCGCGCCTTGTTGTCGACGATCGAGGCCATGGGCTGGTCAGGTGCAGTACCGCATTTTCGTGGTTGCTCAGGCGAGCTGAATAAAGCACCTCGCTTCTATCACTCCGGCGATATCGACGAGATTGACTGGATACTGCGCCGACTGCAACAACACCCGCTTGCTCGTAATGCCTCAAATTTTTTCTCGGTGGGTGTCTCCCTCGGTGGTAATGCATTGTTACGCTGGCTGGGAACGCGCGAGGAAGATGCCGATTTTGTAGAAGCAGCGGTCGCAATCTCTGCGCCGCTTGACCTGAGCGCAGGCGGCAAAGCCCTGTCGAGTGGCATCAACATGATCTACACGCGCAGCTTCCTGCAAACGCTGAAACCAAAATGCCTGGAAAAGTTGGCGCAGTACCCCAAGTTGTTCGATCGCGATCGTATGCTGGCCGCGCGCAATCTGTACGAATTCGATA
>CAZLJL010000193.1:0-3616 GCA_964559785.1 uncultured Bifidobacterium sp. | reverse complement strand
TTGGCCAATAAGGGAGCAAGACATGAAAGCATCTGAACTCCGCGGCAAAGACGAGACAGCGCTCAAGAAAGAGCTGAACGAATTGCTGAAAGCTCAATTCGGTTTGCGTATGCAGATCGCGACCCAGCAGCTGAGCAACACAGCGCAGCTGAAGAAAGTGCGCCGCGATATTGCACGCGTCAAGACCGTGCTCAATCATAAGGACGCCTAAATGAATGCGACTGCAGAAAAGAAATCGCTGAAGCGGACCTTGGTCGGCACCGTGGTATCGGACAAGATGGACAAGACCGTGACGGTCATGATCGAACGTCGTGTTCGCCATCCCCTGTACGGCAAGATCATCGTGCGCTCGAACAAGTATCACGCGCACGACGAGGGTAACGTGGCCAAGACGGGTGACACCGTTGAGATCCAGGAGGGTCGCCCGATCTCCAAGACCAAGGCGTGGACGGTCACTCGCGTGGTGCAGACCGCCCAGATCGTTTAAGTCTTGCGCTCGTCATATGCCTTAGTGCATAATGGCGGGCTTCCCGCGATGAGCTGGAAACAAGTGCTGCGGGCATCGATGTCCAGCAGTTCGACCGTGGTAGCAGTAGCGTTTTGTCAACCCAATCGGCCACTCAGCGTCTGCGGAATGGCTCAGCGGGACCAAGACTGACCGTAGTTGGATGCATTGTGCGTCTGCCGCGGGTTAAGTTGGGAAAGAAAAATCATGATTCAAACTGAGAGCCGGCTAGAAGTAGCCGACAACACTGGTGCGCAAGAAGTCTTGTGCATCAAGGTGATGGGTGGGTCCAAGCGCCGCTATGCGGGCATTGGCGACCTGATCAAGGTCACCGTCAAGCGTGCAGCGCCGCGCGGACGTGTGAAAAAAGGCGAAATCTACAACGCTGTCGTGGTGCGGACCGCCAAGGGCGTTCGTCGCCAGGATGGGTCGTTGATTCGCTTCGACGGCAATGCCGCGGTGCTGCTCAACGCCAAGCTTGAGCCGATTGGCACCCGCATTTTTGGTCCGGTCACGCGCGAACTGCGCAGCGAACGTTTCATGAAGATCGTGTCGCTTGCACCGGAAGTTCTGTAAGGGATCGCCATGGAAAAAATTCGCAAAGGTGACGAGGTGATCGTCCTGACCGGCAAAGACAAAGGCAAGCGCGGTGTTGTTCAGCAGCGCGTTGACGCGCAACACATCGTGGTAGATGGCGTCAATGTTGCCAAGAAAGCGGTCAAGCCAAATCCGATGACCGGCACCACAGGCGGCATCGTTGACAAATTGATGCCGATTCATGTGTCGAACGTTGCGCTGTTTAATGCAGCGACCGGTAAGGCAGACCGAGTTGGCGTGAAGCTGGTGGATGGTAAGCGTGTTCGCGTTTACAAATCGACTGGCGAAGCGGTGAAGGTGTAATCATGGCGCGTCTACAGCAAACCTACGAAAAAGAAATCGTCGCAGCACTGACTTCAAAGTTTGGTTACACGTCGCGCATGCAAGTGCCGCGTCTGACCAAAATCACCCTGAACATGGGTCTTGGTGAAGCGGTAGCGGACAAAAAGATCATTGAGCATGCGGTTGGTGACATGACCAAAATCGCGGGCCAGAAGCCAGTGATTACCAAGGCGCGCAAGGCGATTGCAGGCTTCAAGATTCGTGAAGGCTACCCAATCGGTTGCATGGTCACGCTGCGCGGTGCCCGTATGTATGAATTCCTGGACCGTTTGGTCACCATCGCGTTCCCGCGTGTACGCGATTTCCGTGGTGTGTCGGGCAAAGCTTTCGACGGCCGCGGTAACTACAACATTGGGGTAAAAGAGCAGATTATTTTCCCCGAGATTGAGTACGACAAGATTGACGCGTTGCGTGGCATGAACATCAGTATCACCACCACCGCCAAGACCGACGAAGAAGCAAAAGCGCTTCTCGCCGCATTTAAATTCCCGTTCAGAAACTGAGGTTGCCATGGCAAAACTGGCACTGATTAACCGTGAACAGAAGCGTGCCGCGCTGGTGAAGAAATACGCTGCCAAGCGCGCCGAACTGAAAGCCATCATCGAAGACGCATCAAAATCGGACGAGGAGCGGTATGAAGCTCGTCTGAAGTTGCAGTCTTTGCCGCGTAATTCGGCGCCTAGTCGTCAGCGCAACCGTTGCGCTCTGACTGGTCGTCCACGCGGCACTTTCCGCAAATTCGGTCTTGGACGTACCAAGCTCCGTGAAATCGCCATGCGCGGCGAAATCCCGGGCATGACCAAAGCTAGCTGGTAATAGGAGAACAAGCAATGAGTATGAGCGATCCTATCGCCGATATGCTGACCCGTATCCGCAATGCGCAGACCGTCAACAAGACGACTGTCGCGATGCCATCGTCGAAGCTGAAAGTGGCGATCGCCCGCGTCTTGAAAGACGAGGGCTATATCGAAAATTATGCTGTCGCTGAAGATGCCGGCAAGGCCACGCTATCGATCGAGTTGAAGTATTACGCAGGCCGCCCTGTCATCGAGCGTATCGAGCGTGTTTCACGCCCTGGTCTGCGCGTTTACAAAGGCAAAACCGAGATCCCAACCGTCATGAATGGTTTGGGTGTGACGATCGTCTCGACGCCTAAAGGTGTCATGACTGACCGCAAGGCGCGCGCTACCGGTACTGGTGGCGAGATCCTTTGCTACGTGGCTTGATAGGGGAGAAGTACGATGTCTCGAGTAGCCAAGATGCCGATCTCGCTTGCCGCTGGCGTTGAAGCGACTATTAGCGCGGAAAAGATTTCGGTCAAAGGTCCACAAGGTTCCCTGTCACTGCCGTTGACGGGCCAGGTAGTGATCAAGAACGAGAACAATACGCTCACGTTTGCGCCCTCGGATGATTCGCGGGAGTCGGTTGCGATGTCCGGCACTGTGCGTGCGTTGGTTAACAACATGGTGGTGGGCGTATCTCAGGGTTTCGAAAAAAAGTTGTCACTAGTTGGCGTGGGTTATCGCGCGCAAGCACAAGGCGACAAGCTGAACCTCTCGCTAGGTTTTTCGCACCCGATCGTTCACCAGATGCCCGCTGGCGTGAAATGCGAGACGCCAACGCAGACTGAAATCCTAATTAAAGGGATCGACCGTCAAAAGGTGGGTCAGGTCGCTGCCGAAGTGCGCGCCTACCGCAGCCCCGAGCCTTACAAAGGCAAAGGCGTTCGCTATGCGGACGAGGTTGTGGTGATCAAAGAAACCAAGAAGAAGTAAGGGCTGAACATGGACAAGAAAGCATCCCGCCTGCGCAGATCACGGCAGACGCGTGCCAAGATTGCGGAGCTGAAAGTCAATCGGCTGTCGGTGCACCGTACGAATTTGCATATCTACGCCACGATTTACGCACCCGACGCCAAGGTACTGGCTTCCGCGTCGACTGCAGAGGCTGAAGTACGTGCCGAACTGGCTGGCAAAACTGGCAAGGGCGGCAATACCGCAGCTGCAGCGATCGTTGGAAAGCGCGTCGCTGAAAAAGCGCTCAAAGCAGGTATTGATACCGTCGCCTTCGATCGTGCTGGTTTTCGTTACCACGGCCGAATCAAAGCCGTTGCTGATGCAGCGCGCGAAGCTGGTCTGAAGTTCTAAGGAATACTGACTATGGCAAAAATGC
>CAZLJL010000192.1:0-3619 GCA_964559785.1 uncultured Bifidobacterium sp. | reverse complement strand
AGAGTGTCAGGGCGGCGTCTTCGATCATGTCTTCCTGACCGCCCACCATCTTGCGCCGGCCGAGTTCGATCAGCAGCTCGCGCGCGGGGATGCCGTACTTGGCTTCTGCACGTTTGGCAAATAGCAGGAAAGAGCCATACACACCGGCATAGCCCAGCGTGAGTGCGTCGCGGTCGATGCGAATCGGGAAGTCCATGATCGGTACTACCAGATCCTCAGCCACGTCCTGAATCTTCCAGACATCCACGCCGGTGTGTACGCTCATACGATCAAGCACGGCGACCAGTACTTCTAGCGGTGTATTGCCCGCACCGGCGCCAAGACCTGCGGCGGCGGCATCAATACGATTCGCGCCGGATTCAATCGCAGCAATCGAATTCGCAATTCCCATCGCCATATTGTGATGGCCATGGAAGCCGAGTTCGGTTTCAGGTTTGAGTGCCTGACGAACTGCGTCGATACGTACGCGCACATCATCCGGCAGCATGTAGCCCGCTGAGTCAGTGACATAGATGCAGTTGGCGCCATAGCTTTCCATCAGCTTGGCCTGCTTCACCAAGCCTTCTGGCGAGTTCATGTGCGCCATCATCAGAAAGCCGACGGTGTCCATCTCCATCTTGCGCGCCATGGTGATGTGCTGCTCGGAGACGTCACCCTCGGTACAGTGCGTCGCTACACGAATCGTATGCACACCGAGTTGATGCGCCATCTTGAGATGATCCACCGTGCCAATGCCAGGCAGTAGCAAGGCTGACACTTTGGCTTGTTTCATCAACGGTATTACCGCGCCAAGGTACTCCTCATCAGTGTGTGCCGGAAAGCCGTAGTTAACCGATGAACCGCCGAGTCCATCGCCATGCGTTACTTCAATCAGTGGTACGCCGGCAGAGTCAAGTCCTTGCGCGATCGATTTCATCTGATCGATAGTCATGAGATGACGCTTGGGGTGCATGCCATCGCGCAGTGTCATGTCATGCAGGGTGATTTTTTTACCTTGGATAGTCATATTCATTCTCCTGTCAGTGCCCGCGGGATCAGGCGGCAACGGTCGCTTCGAGCTTCAAGCGCCCGGCGATAATTTCTTCAGCAAACATCTCGGCAGTACGCGCACCGGCTGCGGTCATGATGTCGAGATTGCCTGCGTATTTCGGCAGGTAGTCACCGAGGCCTTCCACCTCAAGGAATACTGAAACACGGTTCCCGTCGAATACTGGGCCATTCACCAAGCGATAGCCTGGCACATACTTCTGTACTTCCTTGATCATGTCGTGAATCGACTGTGTGATCTTTGCTTCATCCGGCTTACCTTCCGTCAGGCAGTGCACGGTATCGCGCATGATGAGTGGCGGCTCAGCTGGGTTGATAATGATGATGGCTTTACCTTTTTTTGCACCACCCACGCGCTCGATAGCACCGGCCGTAGTACGGGTAAACTCATCGATATTTTTACGTGTGCCGGGACCCGCGCTACGGGAGGATACGGTCGCAACAATTTCGCCATACGCGACAGGCTGAACACGCGACACGGCAGCCACCATCGGAATCGTTGCCTGACCACCGCAGGTCACCATGTTCACATTCATTTCACCGCGACCAACGTGTTCTTTGAGATTCACCGGCGGCACGCAGTAAGGTCCAATCGCAGCGGGGGTGAGGTCGATCATCAATACGCCGAGTTCATTCAGCTTCCGGGAATTCTCTGCATGTACATAAGCAGAGGTAGCGTCGAACGCGATTTGCACACCATCTTCAAGTACATGCGGCAGCAAACCATCGACACCATCAGCAGTGGTTTTCAGGCCCATCTCACGGGCGCGCTTCAGGCCATCCGACTCCGGATCAATCCCCACCATCCATACCGGCTCGAGCACCGGTGAGCGTTGTAGTTTGGCTAGCAAATCGGTACCGATATTGCCGGGGCCGATCCGTGCACATTTGATTTTTTTACTCATGGTTTTACTCCCTTAAATAATCCTTGCTCAAACCAGACTGCGTACTACGCCACCATCTACACGCAGTGCTGCGCCATTGGTGGCTGCCGATAGTGGGCTACATACATAGGTGACCATTGCCGCGACTTCTTTCGGATCGATGAATCGTCGCAATAAAGAGGTGGGACGCGCGTTGGCGAAAAACCATTCCACCAGATCGTCGAAGCTCTTGCCCTGCTCAGCAGCCAACTTGTCGAGGAAATCTTTCGCACCCTCGGTCAGCGTAGGACCCGGCAAGACACTATTGACGGTGACGCCGGTCCCAGCGCATGTTTCGGCGATGCCACGTGAGATCGACAACTGCGCAGATTTTGTCATCCCGTAATGCACCATCTCGGCAGGTGGGCAGATACCGGACTCCGACGAGATAAACACGATACGGCCATGATTGCGCTGCTTCATACCTGGGAGCACTGCACGCGACAGCCGCACACCACTCATCACATTGGTTTCGAACAAGCGCTGCCAGTCCTGATCTGGAATATCGTCGAACGGCTTGGGCTCGAAGATACCCATGTTATTCACCAAGATGTCAATCACCGGGCCTTGGGTCAGCTTCGTACAACCTTCAGCGGTGGCTGCATCGGCCACGATGCCGTGCAAGGTTGCATTGGGGAAGTCGGACCGCAGGCGTTGCAGAGCACGCTGCACACCTTGCTCGGTACGGCCGTTGATCATGACCGTTGCACCTTCGGCAGCAAGCGCGTGGGCGATTGCATAGCCGATGCCGGCTGTCGATCCGGTCACCAGCGCGTGCTGGTCTTGTAATTGCAGATTCATCTTCTCCCCGTTATGTCTTTGCGTGTAGCCACGGCCTCATCAGCTTCGTCAGTTGCGGTGCCACTACCCAGGTCATGATCAACACCACCATCCCCGTCAGCGTCATCACGCGCGGCACCAGCGGCAACACCGCCAACGATTCACCGAGCAGCGTGAACAGCACCAGTACGGTCGGGAAGATACCCAGCCAGCTGACAATTGCGACTTTCCAGCGAGGCGGTGGCTGATGCTGCGTACCCGTCATGAACCAGTGCGCCATACCAATCATCTGCATTTGTACCGGGCCTTCAGTCAGGGGCTCGAGCGCGGCCAATCCCAGTGAGCGGGCGGGCGAGTCCTGCCAAGCCTGCAAATGCTGCTTAGTGTCGAACGCAAACACCACGTGATACAGCCCCGGCTCAGAACCCGGTTGCTCGTCCGGCCTCACCAGCTGCGCGCCGAGATGACCTTCGAAGCTCGCCGCAGCGCGGATCATGTCGCCCATCAGTTTCTCGAAGGTCGCTTCGTGCCCCGGCTTGATACGCCGGGTCACTAGCACTGTAACTGCGCCGGGATGCGTAGCTGTGCTCACGCTGTGCCTCGTCAGACGAAACGCATCGAGACCGAGCCGAGATCTTGGAAGCGCACCAGGATGTTGTCACCTGCCGTCACCGGAATCGCTTCGGTGACGCCACCGGTCATGATGAAGGTACCCGCCGGGATTTCTTGTCCGCGCGCGCCAAGATGATTCGCCATCATCGCAATCGCTGCAGCAGGGTGACCCAGCACTGCCGCACCTGCTGCCATGGCAACCACTTGTCCGTTCTTCTCCAGCACCACACCGAGCGTGCGCAGATCAAGTTCTTCGA
>CAZLJL010000191.1:0-3632 GCA_964559785.1 uncultured Bifidobacterium sp. | reverse complement strand
TGCGTGAAATAGTGGGTGAAACCACCGACCTGATCGAAAAACTGGCCATTCAGGCCGCACTCAAGCTGACTCAGGACAACCGCGCCACTGCGGCAGAAATTCTGGGCCTGTCGCGCCAGAGCCTGTACGTCAAACTGCGGCAGTACGGTATTGGCAATCTCGGTAGCGACTAATCCACGCCTCTGGATCCCGGTCTGCGCCGGGATGTCGATGGTAGGCTTGCTGCAGTAACTTGCCCTCTCGCCCCGACCACTCGGATTCCTGGCTGAGCCGGGTTTTTACTCCTCCGTAAGCCCTCAATGACCCGCAATACCGTCAACTTTTGTTGACGCACGGCAACCCGCCATGCAAAATCGCTAGCATGGCGCGCCCATCCCTTTCCGCCGTTGCCGAGTTGCTGAAACCGATCACCTGGTTTCCGCCGATGTGGGCATTTGCCTGCGGCGTTGTCGCATCCGGCGTCACGCTCGACGGGCAATGGGTGCTGATCGGTGTCGGCATCTTGTTGGCCGGACCCATGGTGTGCGCCACCAGCCAAGCCGTGAATGACTGGTTTGATCGTCATGTCGACGCCATCAACGAACCGCAACGGCCGATTCCCTCGGGACGCATGCCCGGTCGCTGGGGTCTTTACATCGCTTTGCTATGGACGGTGCTGTCGCTGATGGTGGCCACCGCCCTCGGACCATGGGGCTTTGGCGCCGCCATCGCTGGCTTGCTGCTGGCGTGGGCGTATAGCGCGCCGCCACTCCGACTTAAAAATAATGGTTGGTGGGGTAACGCCGCCTGCGGGCTGTCTTACGAAGGACTAGCCTGGGCGACAGGCGCTGCGGTAATGGCAGGCGGTGCGATGCCCGGTGCGCGCTCGCTGCTTCTAGCGCTGCTATACAGCATCGCTGCGCACGGCATCATGACCCTGAATGATTTCAAATCGGTCGAAGGCGATCGTCAGATGGGCGTTGGCTCATTGCCGGTTCGGCTTGGTGTCGAACGCGCCGCACGCACCGCCTGCTGGGTGATGGTGCTGCCACAGGCATTCGTCATTCTGCTGCTGCTTGAATGGCAGCGGCCGCTGCATGCACTCGCGGTGCTGCTGCTGATACTCGGACAATTAAAAATAATGCAGCGTTTTGTAGCGTCACCCGCAGAGAGAGCATTACAGCTCTCCGCGTTCGGTGTGCCGCTACTGGTGGCCGGCATGATGGTCTCCGCGTTTGCGCTACGTGGCCTGGGGGGATAACAATGATAAAAACATTTGGGTGGGCAGAGATTATTCGTCTTGGCTCGGTACAGGCATCGCTAGGTGCCATCGTGGTGCTCATGACCTCGACGCTGAACCGCATCATGGTGGTCGAACTTGCGCTACCGGCGATGCTACCGGGTGCGCTAGTGGCGCTGCACTATCTGGTCCAAGTTTCACGCCCAAGAATGGGGCATGGCTCAGACCAAGGCACGCGTCGAACGCCCTGGATTATTGGCGGTATGGCGGTACTCGCGATGGGTGCGATTCTGGCCACGCTCGCTACTTTGTTAATGACAGATTCCCCTGTGCTGGGCGTGCTGCTGTCAGTCATTGGCTTCGTCATGATTGGCCTCGGGGTTGGTGCAGCGGGTACCTCGTTGCTCGTGCTGCTAGCCATGCGGGTCGCTGCAGAACGTCGTGCTGCAGCGGCAACCACGGTGTGGTTGATGATGATTGTTGGCTTCGCGGTGACCGCAGGCGCAGCAGGACAATTACTCGATCCGTATACCCCCATACGGCTGCTCGGCGTGACCATCTCGGTATGCGCATTAGCGATGGTAGTGACGCTAATTGCACTGTTCCGTGTTGAGCATGATCCAGGCGATGAAGAGATCGTGATCGACCCTAATACTGAACAAGGTGCTGCACGCATCGTGCCATTCCGGGTGGCTTTGGCTGAAGTTTGGCAAGAGTCATTGGCACGTCAGTTCACTATTTTCATTTTCGTTTCCATGCTGGCCTACAGCGCACAAGATCTGATTCTTGAACCGTTCGCCGGCAGCGTATTCGGCTACACACCGGGCGAATCAACCAGCCTCTCGGGCGTACAGCATGGTGGCGTACTGGTCGGCATGCTGTTGGTGGCCTTGGTCGGTAGCCGCTTTGCGCGCGGTCGTGCGGGCTCGCTCAAGCTGTGGTGCGTCGGTGGCTGCATCGCGTCTGCAGCGGCACTGGCCGGGCTCGCGATTGCAGGACACGTCGGGCCACCCTGGCCACTCAAAGCAAATGTATTTTTGATGGGTGCAGCGAATGGCGCATTCTCCATCGCAGCGATAGGACAAATGATGCGACTCGCAAGCGAAGGCCGCGTTGCTCGTGAAGGGGTACGCATGGGCCTGTGGGGCGCAGCGCAAGCAATTGCGTTTGGCTTCGGTGGCTTGCTCGGTACTGCTGCCAGTGATCTGGCGCACTGGTTAATCGCATCCTCCGGCGTGGCGTATGGCAGCGTCTTTGCGCTGGAAGCCGTATTGTTCATTGCCTCCGCATTACTCGCCTCCCGAATGTCGATTGGTAGCACCCCAACCCAAGCAGCGCGCGAGCACTCTGCGCAGCCTTCCTTTAGCTGAAGCTCATCACCAGGAGCGCATCATGAAAGAGATTTACGACGTCGTCGTTGTAGGTGGAGGCCCCGCAGGTGCAACTGCAGCGAACGATTTAGCTCGCCGCGGCCACCATGTGCTATTGCTGGATCGTGCTGGCCGCATCAAGCCCTGCGGCGGTGCGATTCCACCACGCGCGATTCAAGACTTTGATATCCCCGACCACTTATTGGTCGCGAAAGCACGCTCGGCACGCATGATCGCGCCCTCAGGCACCGAAGTCGACATCCCGATCGAGGGCGGCTTCGTAGGGCTGGTCGATCGCGAGGTATTTGATGAGTGGCTGCGCGAGCGCGCTGCTGCGTCAGGTGCAACACGTACCGATGGCAAGTTCACCAGTGTCGGCATTGATACCGATGGGGTACGCACCGTCAGCTTTGTCGCGGGCGAAGACGGCGGCAAGCGCACCGTGCGTACACGTGCGGTAATTGGCGCCGATGGCGCTCGCTCGGCAGTGGCGCAGCAAACCGTCCCAGGCGCAAACGATACCAAGTATGTGTTTGCGTACCACGAGATCGTGCGTGCGCCTGAAGTCAAGCCAGAAGGCTATGACGGTACACGTTGCGATGTGTTTTATCAGGGGCATTTATCACCCGACTTCTATGGCTGGGTATTCCCACACGGTGACACGCTCTCGATTGGCACTGGCAGCGCCGACAAAGGCTTCTCACTGCGTCATGCCACCACCTCGCTGCGAACAGCCGTCGGCTTGCAAGACGCCCAGACCGTGCGCCGTGAGGGTGCGCCGCTACCGATGAAACCGCTCAAGTGCTGGGATAACGGCCGCGATGTAGTGCTGGCCGGTGATGCCGCGGGTGTTGTTGCGCCCTCTTCTGGTGAAGGTATTTACTACGCCATGGAAGGTGGACGACTGGCCGGGGATGCGGTGCATGCTTACCTGGCCACGGGTGACGCCAGTTGCCTGGCAGCGGCGCGTAAGCGTTTCATGCGCGCACATGGCCGTGTATTCTGGGTACTCGGCATCATGCAGCACTTCTGGTACTCCAGCG
>CAZLJL010000190.1:0-3638 GCA_964559785.1 uncultured Bifidobacterium sp. | reverse complement strand
CCAATCAGCAAGCGGCTGTCATTATCTTTGGCAAAAGCCGCTAGCTGATCGAGATAGTCGGGCGGTAACTGTGTTGATAGCAGCGGCAATGCGGTCTCGGGTGTGGCGATCAGGTCTGCTGGCTTTGCAGTGATCATTTCCCGATACAGTGCTAGTGAGGCTTCGATTTGTGCAGGCTCGAACTTCATCTCCTGCGGCACGTTCCCTTGCAGCAGACGAACGGATATTGGCTGACCCAGTGGCGCGGCCCATTGCTGATCTTTCAGTGCATTGCCGCCGAGCGGAATCACGACCAGTAGGACTACCGCACCCCATTGCGGTCGACGCAGCATGATGATTAGTGCGACACAGCCGGCAAGCACGTTTGCCAGCAAGCCAATACCGAACACACCGATCAGCGGTGCATAGCCTGCAAGGGGGCTGATGTTATGGGCATAGCCAGTCACCAACCAGGGAAATCCGGTGAATATCCAACCGCGCGTCCAATCAGCCAGCATCCAGCACAATGGCATCAGCAGCATCAGCGTCATCGGCCATTGCAGAATAATCGTGATCCGTTTTGCGAGTCCCAGTGCGCATCCGTAAAGCAAGCCCAAGCTTGCCGCAAGAAGGAAAATCGCAAGTGAGGCCATCCAGGAAGGCATGCCTCCAAAATCATGCAGGCTGACATACAACCAGTGTGTACCCGCAGCGATGGATGCAGTACCAAACGCCCAGCCGATCCGGAAAGATGCCTTGCTTGACTTGGCGCGGTGCGCGAGGATGAACAGCAAAGCGAGCGCAGCGATCTGAAGTTGCCAGTAGCCGAACGGCGCGAACGCAAACACCGTACCCGCACCTGCGAACAGCGATAGCACAACGGGGATAGAGATTAGCCGCATAGCTAGGCGCGGCAGGGGGTACGATTCTTCCGAACGACTGTGGCCCGCATCAGCCCGCGTCGCCGAACAGACGTTCGGGCAGTTTCTCGACCATCAGCACATGTACTTGTCGCGCATCGGCCCTCAGTACCTCGAAGCGTAATCGTCCAATATTGAACTGTTCACCCTTGCGCGGCATTCGCCCAAGATGCTTGGCCACTACGCCACCGACGGTATCGACATCACCATTGGGTAGGCTGGTCTCGAGTGCTTCATTGAATTGCTCGATCTCGGTTAGCGCCTTGACACGCCAGCGCGGTCCGAAGTCACCGGCATTGACGCTCAAGATATTGTCTTCTTCTTCGTCGAAATCGTATTCATCCTCGATATCGCCAACAATTTGTTCAAGGACATCTTCGATTGTAATCAGGCCTCCCACACCACCATATTCGTCGACTACGATCGCCATATGATTGCGATTGGCGCGAAAATCACGCAGCAATACATTCAGTCGCTTTGATTCCGGGATAAATACCGCTGGTCGTAGCATGTCCCGTACATCGAAAGATTCTTGGGCGTAGTAGCGCAGCAAATCCTTGGCGAGCAGAATACCCACCACCTTGTCACGGTCGCCATCAATCGCAGGAAAGCGCGAGTGCGCCGTTTCCAGCACCATGGGAATCCACTCTTCAATCGGTTTGGCAAGATCGACCACATCCATTTGCGAGCGCGGAATCATGATGTCGCGCGCCGCCAGATCGGACACTTGAAACACGCCTTCGATCATCGACAGCGCATCTGCGTCGATCACATTACGGGTATACGCCTCGTGCAACAGGGCGAGTAACTCGGCGCGGTTCTCAGGTTCGGGTGCAATGAGCGCGGTGAGTCGCTCAAGCAGTGATCGTTGTTGTTTCGGCTCGGCGGGACGACCGCCGGGGGGATAGTCTTGCATCGGGCGCAAAACCGGAGTTCAGGAAGAGACAGGATACCGCAAAACACGCCCACCATTGTGAAATCGACAGCGCAGTCACCAAAGCGGATTGCTGAAATGGAATGAGTTATCCGGCTGTCCGCATTCCCAATCCGACAAGAATTTCGTCTTCCAGCGCTTCCATCTCGGCGGCCTCATCGTCCGCTTCATGGTCATAGCCCTGGGCGTGCAGCACACCGTGAACGATCAGGTGCGCCGCATGTTGCGCAAGCGGGATAGCTTGTTGTTGCGCCTCACGCATCAGAACATCAACACATAAAACAATATCAGCACGTACGATATCGTTATCGACGGCTTGTTCTGCATCGTCGTAGGCGAAGGTAAGTACATTGGTGGCGTAGTCTTTACCGCGATACTCGCGGTTCAGTGTTCGCCCCTCACTGTCATCAACAAAGCGGATCACCAATTCAGCCGGCGCGAACTGGGCCGCCTTCACCCAGCGTCGGATATCAGGACGGGGCAGTACATCGGCCAGTCGGCGGTCGGCATGTTGGACTGACAGCGTCAGCTTATTTGTGGCCATCGCGGGCATTTGCTGACTGCGCAGCATCATAGGCGTCGACGATGCGTGCAACCAGCGGGTGTCGCACGACATCGGCACTGGTGAAGCGCGTGAAGGCAATACCGCGCACCGACTCAAGCACGGTTAAGGCGTCGACCAAGCCGCTTTTCTGGCCACGCTGCAGATCAATTTGCGTGACATCGCCGGTCACCACAGCTTTGCTGCCGAAGCCGATCCGGGTCAGAAACATTTTCATCTGTTCTGGTGTGGTGTTTTGTGCTTCATCCAGAATGATGAATGCGTGATTCAGAGTGCGGCCGCGCATATAAGCAAGCGGTGCAATCTCGATGGCCTGTTTCTCGAACATTTTTTGTGTCCGATCGAACCCCAACAGATCATACAGCGCGTCATACAGCGGTCGAAGGTAGGGGTCGACTTTCTGCGCCAGATCCCCGGGCAAGAAGCCAAGACGCTCACCGGCTTCGACCGCTGGACGGGTCAGTACGATTCTACGTACCGCATCGCGCTCAAGTGCATCGACAGCACAAGCGACGGCAAGATAGGTTTTTCCAGTACCGGCAGGGCCCACGCCAAAGCTGATGTCGTTACTGAGGATCTGTTTCAGATATTGCCGTTGGTGCGGCGTACGCCCTCGTAAATCAGTGCGTCGGGTCTTCAAGACGGGGCTGTCGACCGTATCGTCCGGGCCAGTGTCAGTGCCATTGGGCGCCGCTGGTGCGTGGCTGACACCCGCCCGCGCCTCGGCCAGCGCGAGTTGGACATCATTCACCGAAATCGGCCGCTGAGCTTCGGCATAAAAACGCTCAAGCAGCGCGACAGCACGCTCCGCATTCTCGCCATCGGCGATGAATTTTTCACCGCGCCGGAATAGCGTCACGTCCAGTGCTGCGGCAATCTGTCGCAAATTCTCGTCGACAGGCCCACACAAGTTGGCAAGCCGCGTGTTATCGACGGGGTCGGGTGTAAAAAACCGCGTTGTCGTGTTCAAGTCAGAAATCTCATTGCTGAATAACGATATCGCCACGTAGTGAGTAAGGGTGGCTAGCCGTGATGTGAATATCAACAAACTGACCAATCAGTCGTGCTGCATTCGGTCCACCCACAAAATTCACAACCCGATTATCTTCAGCCCGACCTTGCAGTTCTGATGTGTCGCGCTTGGAGGGACCTTCGACCAGTACACGTTGAATACTTCCCACCATCGCCTCCGAGTAGCGTCGCGTGTTGTCCGCGATACGCTTCTGGAGGATTTGCAGTCGCG
>CAZLJL010000189.1:0-3707 GCA_964559785.1 uncultured Bifidobacterium sp. | reverse complement strand
GTCGGTTAGTCACTTCCTGGGGAGGTCTTGCCCCCAAGCACGGCGCGGTGAGCGTAAGCTAAAGCGCGCCCGATAGGCTGCTGGTGTGACGCCGGTAATGCGGGAAAAGACACTTCTAAATGTTGAAACATCACGCCAGCCACATTTTTCCGCAACGGCCTCAATACTGAGGTAACTTGATTCGAGCAACATACGAGCGTGCATAACGCGCAAGTTATGTAGCATCCCTAAGGGCGTAGTGCCGAATCGACCACGAAAGTGCCTCAGTAGCGAGCGTTTACTCATACCAGCGGCCTCAGCCGTTGCAGATAGGCTGTAGGCATCCTGTAGATGCTCCTCAAGCCAGCGGCGAGCCCTCTCAAGCGAACCCGGACCCGCTCGACTTCGTGAATCGCGGGCAACTGTCTGGGTAAGAAGTTGTCGTTCTGGCGCGTGGAGCCAGACCGATCTCGCAACTTGCGCTAAATTGGTGAACTCAAGTCGCGGTTCTCTTCTAAACAATTCAAGGGCAACTTCGGTCGCCAGTACTGGCGAGACCGCGGACCAAATCCGATTGTGTTCGGTCAATGCCTTTTCCTTGACGAGTTCAATTGTCGGTTCATGTCGCAAGACGCTAGTGACAAATGGCCAGGGGACAACGGCTGGGGTATTAACCAGAAGGCCCGCTTCAGCCAACAAGGCAACACCATTGAATAGGCCGATCACATGTCCACCATGAGCATGGACAGTTCTTAACCTGCCGCAGATCGTCCCATCACGTTCAACCAATTGGTTTAGATGCGGACCGTTGCGGGCGTGCCACCCTGAGACAACGACGACATCTGGCTTGGAAACACGCATACCCTGCCCCTGGTAGCCCTTTGCAGCACGACCCTCTGTCGTTGTCCATTGCCACATGAACACCGGGCAGTGATCCCCTCGGATCGATGCAATCAGATTCATCGCACCTAAAAGGTCTGATAGGGCAGCGTTCGGTCCCTTTAGTCCCTCATCGCAAACCAAGAACTCCCAATGCTGGCGAAAGGGTGTCGATCTGCTTGCCGTTGAGTTCGATCTACGCATGTGTTGGCGATAATGCCACTAATCATGGCGATATTGCCGCTAGGCGATCAGCCGCGCAGACCATAGAGTGAGATCTCATTGCTCATGGGAATGTCCAATGCTTAAATCAAGACGCAATCACCTTGTAGCACTCGCAAGCTCAAGCCTTTGGTCTTCATTGGCTCAGTCACAGCAGCCGGCTGCGCCGAGCAAACCCGTCAAGTTTGTGGTTCCCTACGCCGCTGGCGGTGCATCTGATGTTGCCGCAAGGCTCATCCATACGGAGATCGCGAAACGATTAGGGCAAAGCGTTGTTGTCGAAAATGTTGTCGGAGCTGGGGGCGCCCTCGGTGTGCAACGGTTAATTACCGCACCTGCAGACGGCCAAACACTTCTGTACGGCTCGCTTAGCGAGACGATCTTGGTTCCAATCATCAATCAAAACGTATCCTACAAATCGGAGGACGTGCTACCGGTGGCCCTCACGGGAAAGACGCCAGTGGCTTTCATTTCCCGTGCTGACTTCCCTGGCCAGACACTTGATGACCTGATTGCGGTGGCAAGAAAATCACCTGGCCGACTCACCTATGGGTCGCCTGGGATCGGCACCTTTCAACATGTCCTCGCGGAAACACTTAAAGAACGAGCTGGTGTGTTCATGGTTCACATCGCCTATCGAGGAGGGCAGCAGATCGTCACAGACGTCATGGGCGGTCAAATCGACATCGGTGTGACATCGCTGCCCAACGTGGCGCCCATGATTAGTACGGGACGCTTTAAGGTCCTCGGGATATCTTCCGCTACGCGCTCCGCGCTGCTCCCGACAATCACAAGTTTTGGTGAAACACGGGCGCTAAGAGGCCTTGATTTGCAAACTTGGGGTATGGTCTTTGTGCATCCTCGAACAACACCTGCCGTTGTTGATCAACTCAATCGGGTCATCAACGAGGTGCTTCAACTACCCGCGATTCGGGAAGCTCGAATCAAGTCAGGTTCTGAACTTAGCGCCCCACTTTCACCCGCAGAGGCGCTGGCTTTTTACCGTGGCGAACGCGACTTGTACTACCCCGTAGCCAAACGCATTAAGCCCGAGTAGCCAAGAATGACAATAACAGCCACACATCCGAGGCCTCGTATCGCGATGGCAGGCTTTTTCATTGAATGTAATCGTTGGTCGCCCGTGAGTACGAAAGACGACTTTAGAGCGGGCACGGACATTGCGGGCACAGCACTGCTAGAGCAAGTGCGCAGCAACACCCCTGCGCTTCTTCCCGACATGCCAGCCTTCGCCGCTGAGATGGATAAGTTGATACCACATTGGGAGCCGATCACTTTGCGGATGGCAGGAGCACAACCGGGTGGGCCCGTTGATCACTGTTTTTTTGAAGCCTTCCTCGCCGATCTCGAGCAACGGCTTCTCAATGCCGGACGAATCGACGCTGTGTACCTTTCAATGCACGGCGCTGCACTCACAACGGCAATCGATGACCCTGATGCACGTGTAATTGCATTGGTTCGAAAGATCACCGGGCCAGCAACGCCAATCGTCGCCGTCTTCGATCTTCATGCCAACGTTGGCGCAGCGGTTGCTGGGTCCTTGTCGGCGCTCGTCGCTTATCGAACGAACCCTCACGTTGATTTGGCGCAGCGCGGCCAAGAGGCAGCCGCGCACATCGCTACGCTGCTCGATGAGGGCCCGGGTGTGGTCGCCTTGGTGAAACTGCCCCTAGTGCCGCCTGCCCCTTCGCAGCTCATCGCAACGGGGCGCCCTTATCATGAACTCTTGCAGATTAGTCAGCAGTTTCTTGGCGATACGATTCTCAACGTATCACTGATCGGCGGTTTTGCCCTTGCCGACAGTCCCCATGGCGGCTTTAGTATCTGCGTGAGTGCAAAACGTGCAGACCAATCACGTGCACACGAAGTTGCCCACACACTCGCCCAAAAGGTATGGGAGCAGCGTCACCGGTTTGTGACTCAACTCACACCCCTAAGCGAGGCTGTACAAGTTGCCGTCCAAACCGGTCTAGATTCCAAGGAACCTCACCTGATACTTGCCGACGTCGCTGACAATCCAGGCGGAGGCGGTAGTGGTCACACCGTCGATTTACTCGAAGCTTTGCTCGAGGCAGGAGCACATGGCGTGCTGCTTGGGGTTTTCACCGACCCTGAACTCGCAGCCCAAGCACACGCTTTAGGCATAGGCCAACGGTTTAGAGCCTGCTTTCATCGACACGCAACGGGTGTAGGCTTTGATCGAAGTCTTTGCGCCGACGCTCTCGTGCTCGCACTCCACCATGGTGGCTTTCTTGGCCGTCGCGGCATGGTGGCTGGAACTCGCCGGAGCATGGGGCCGACCGCGCTGTTAGAGTTAACCGGGCCTACGGGATCGGTATTGCGAATCATCGTCATTTCGATTCGGCAGCAACTTCTTGATCCCGCGCAACTTGACATCATAGGGTATGACCTCTCATCCGTAAGGACTCTGGTCGTTAAAAGCCGTGGCCATTTCCGTGCAGCTTTTGATGACTTTGCGACCGAAGACCGCATTTTGGAGGTTGATTGCCCAGGCTTAACGACGCCTAACCTCAGCACTTTGGAATGGCAAAGGCTACCTCGCCCAAGCTTCCCCCTCGATGCACACGCTAGATGGCCATAGACCTTCA
>CAZLJL010000188.1:0-3736 GCA_964559785.1 uncultured Bifidobacterium sp. | reverse complement strand
TAAAAACATAACGATTACGGAGACACTTGCATGTCGCAGACCAAATTCCTGCTGCCTGAAGATCGCATCCCACGCCGGTGGTACAACATTCAGGCGGATCTGCCGAAGCCATTGCCAGCGGTACTGCATCCGGGCACCTTGCAGCCGATCGGTCCGGCCGATCTTGAACCGCTGTTCCCGATGGAATTAATCATGCAGGAGGTCTCGACCGAGCGCGAGATTGATATTCCCGAGCCAGTGCGCGAGGTGTACAAGCTGTGGCGCCCGGCGCCGCTGTTCCGTGCGTACCGCCTCGAGCAGGCGCTGCAAACACCGGCAAAAATTTTCTATAAATACGAAGGCGGGAGTCCAGCCGGCAGCCACAAGCCGAACACCGCGATTCCGCAAGCGTTTTATAACCAGCAAGCAGGCGTGAAACGTCTCACCACAGAAACTGGCGCAGGGCAGTGGGGTACCTCGCTGTCGTTCGCAGGCTCATTGTTCGACATTGACGTCACTGTGTTCCAGGTGCGCGTGTCTTATGACCAGAAACCCTATCGTCGTGCTGTGATGGAGACTTACGGCGCACGCTGTTTGCCATCACCTTCCAACGAAACCAACTATGGTCGCAAGGTGTTGGCCGAGCGCGCTGATCACCCGGGCAGCTTGGGGATTGCGATCTCCGAAGCGGTTGAGGTAGCTGCCACCAATGCTGACACCAAATACGCGCTGGGTTCGGTGCTGAACCATGTGCTCATGCATCAGACCATCATCGGCATTGAGTCGATGGAGCAGATGGCGATGGCAGATGCATATCCTGACGTGATCGTTGGTTGTACAGGCGGTGGTTCCAACTTCGCGGGTATCGCGTTCCCATTTATTGGGGCGGGTCTGCGGGGTGGTGCCAAGCCGCGCATCGTTGCGGTTGAGCCCGCAGCGTGCCCTTCACTGACCCGTGGTCGTTATGCCTACGACTTCGGCGATACCGGTCATATGGCACCACTCACCAAGATGCACACGCTGGGCTCGTCCTTCACACCTCCCGGCTTCCACGCCGGTGGTCTGCGCTACCACGGCATGGCGCCGCTGGTCTCGCATTTGAAAGAGCTCGGTCTGCTTGAAGCTGTGGCGTATCACCAGACCGAGTGCTTTGCGGCCGGTGTGCTGTTCGCACGTCATGAAGGTATCGTGCCCGCACCAGAAGCCAATCATGCGGTGAAGGGTGCGATTGAAGAAGCATTGCGCTGCAAGCGTGAAGGTAAGAGCGAGACGATTCTGCTCAACCTGTGCGGTCATGGTCACTTCGATATGGCGGCTTACCAGAACTACTTCTCCGGCAACCTGAAAGACGAAAACTACAGCGAGCAAGAGCTGGCGATGGCCTTGGCCGGTCTGCCGAGCGTGCCGGAAGCTGCATGAGCTAAATGTCATGAAAGGCTCGACGCAACTATAAGCGTCGACGCTCTGACCTTAAACACCGGGCGCGTCCCGGTGTTTTTTTTGATGTGATCGCTGGAGATGGAGCCGCGGGGGATGCCGACCGGTGTTCCTCGGGGTGCGATACATAAGTACACAGCACCGTATAATCTTGGGTTATTCCAGCGCAGCGGTTCGCCCGCTTAACCGAGCCTGCTTACCCGTGAGCTACAGCGTCAAAGAAATCTTCCATACCTTGCAAGGCGAGGGCGCACAGGCTGGGCGCCCGGCGGTGTTCTGTCGCTTTGCTGGATGTAATTTGTGGAGCGGTCGCGAGGAAGATAGGCTCACCGCGATCTGCCGCTTTTGCGATACCGATTTTGTGGGCACAGATGGTGTCAATGGTGGCCGCTTCGCTGATGCGCAAGCCTTGGCAGCCGCGATCGATACTCAGTGGCTGGCGAGCGAGTCGCAGCACAAGTATGTGGTGTTCACGGGCGGTGAGCCGTTACTGCAGCTTGATGAAGCCTTGATTTCAGCGATGCACGATCGTGGCTTTGAGGTGGCGATTGAAACCAATGGCACCTTACCCGTGCCCGCAGGCGTTGATTGGGTCTGTGTCAGCCCCAAGCAGGGTGCGGCGCTGGTGGTTGAGCGCGGTGATGAAATCAAAGTCGTCGTACCGCAGCAGGGTCAAGACCTTGACGCATTTGAGGCGATGAATTTCCATCATTATTTTTTGCAGCCGATGGATGGCCCCGACAAACAGCGCAATACCGAGTTGGCGATTAATACCTGCAAGCAGCGCCCGCGCTGGCGGTTGTCAGTACAAATGCACAAGCTGCTTCAACTACCCTGAGATTGATGATTACTATTACCCGCAAGCTTGAGTTTGATGCCGGCCATCGGATCCCTGACCATAAGAGTCAGTGCCGTAATTTGCACGGACACCGTTACGTGCTCGAGATTACTTTAATTGGTAATGTGATCGAGCAAGAGGGGAGTTCCGATAACGGCATGATCATGGATTTTTCTGACGTCAAGGCGATCGCGCACCAGCATCTGGTCGATGTCTGGGACCATGCATTCTTGGTGTATGCCAAAGACACTCCGGTACGAGATTTTTTGAATTCGCTGCCAAATCACAAGACCGTGGTGATTGATCGCATTCCGACAGTAGAAAACCTCGCACGCACGGCCTTCGAGATTTTGCAGGCAGCATTTATCGACCGTTACGGTACTGGCTTGCGGCTACAGAAGCTGGTACTGCATGAGACCCCGAACTGCTGGGCCGAGATTACTGATACCGTATGAATGACGAGGCTTACATGCGGCTCGCGTTGACGCAAGCGGCCGAAGCGCGCGCTGCGGGTGAGGTGCCTGTGGGTGCGGTGATTGTCAAAGACGGTGATGTGATCGCGACGGGCTTCAATCGTCCGATTAGTCATCGTGACCCGACTCATCACGCAGAGATCGCGGCCCTGCGTGCTGCCGCAACACGACTCGGCAATTATCGTCTGCCAGGTTGCACGCTCTACGTCACCCTGGAGCCTTGTGCTATGTGCGCTGGGGCGATGATGCATGCGCGCATTGCGCGTGTGGTATTCGGTGCCAGCGACCCCAAAACCGGTGCCTGCGGCTCGGTGTTGAACCTGTTTGCCGAGCGGCGCTTGAACCACCATGCGGAATTGACGGGAGGTGTACTGGCGGACGAATGCGGCACAATGCTGTCTGATTTTTTTGCCGAGCGGCGCCAGCAGTCGCGGACGGATCATTGATGAGTACCTCTTTGAACATTGGGGTGGTAGCGCCGAGTGGCTATGCAGCTGATCCGGTGGCATTTGCCCGTGGGCTGGACCATCTGCGCTCGTTGGGACATACGGTCAAGGATTTTTCTGCTGGCGGTATCCGTGAGCATCGCTTCGCAGCCAGTGATGCCGAGCGCATCGCGCAACTGCATGCCGCAGCGCTTGATCCGGATATTGAAATGGTGATCGCGCTAAGGGGTGGCTATGGACTATCGCGCTTATTGCCATCGATTGATTTCAATCTACTGACCCGCAGTGTGCTCGAAGGTGGTAAGCGCTGGGTGGGTCATAGTGATTTCACGGTCGTTCAGTTGGCCATGCTGGCCACTTCGGGTGCAGGAAGTTTTGCCGGGCCGATGATTTGCGACGACTTCAGTCGCATAGACCTTAGTGAATTTACGCATCAGCATTTCTGGCAGTGCGTGACGCAAGATAGTTGTCGCATCGATGTCGAAGCGAAAGGAAACCCGTTAGCGTGTATCGAAGGCACGCTGTGGGGCGGTAACTTGACCATGCTCTGCCACTTGATCGGT
>CAZLJL010000187.1:0-3755 GCA_964559785.1 uncultured Bifidobacterium sp. | reverse complement strand
TCTACGGCGTTGATATGAAGATTGTCGATGACGATGGTAAAGAACTGCCCTGGGATGGCACGACTTACGGCAACTTGCTAGTTCGTGGGCCGTGGGTGGTATCCGGCTATTTCAAGAGCGAGGGTGGTGATGTGCTTCAAGATGGCTGGTTCCCAACTGGCGATGTCGCAGTGATCGACCCCGAGGGCTACCTGCAGATTACTGACCGCAGCAAGGACGTGATCAAGTCCGGCGGGGAGTGGATCGGTTCGATTGATCTGGAAAACATTGCAGTGGCGCATCCGGCGGTGATGCAAGCCGCGTGCATCGGTGTATATCACCCGAAATGGGATGAGCGTCCGTTGCTGGTAGTGGTGAAGAAACCCGGCATGGAACTCACCCGCGAGGAATTGCTGGCGTTTTATGAAGGCAAGATCGCAAAATGGTGGACGCCGGATGATGTGGTATTCACCGATGCGCTACCACTCGGTGCAACCGGCAAGATTTTGAAAAACAAAATCCGCGAAACCTACCGCGACTACAAGCTGCCGACCGCGTGACCGTTGTGCGTTTCAAAGCGACTGGATCCCGGCCTGCGCCGGGATGACGTTTTAGGCTCTACGTTGCGAGATATCGTCGTCCCGGCGCAGGCCGGGACCCAGGAGTCTCTACTGTGAAGCTGGGACCTTGGGCTTCGCTAACGAGCACATAACCGCGGCCGTATTTCATCTTATTTGTTCATTCACCGCCCTGCACATCGCAGGGTCGGTGGGTTGTGCGCCACACTTGATTCGCATTGATAGACAAAGCGAATTGCATCCCTACAATCTGCCCCACTTTGAATAATTCAGGGGGCGCAAATGCGGGTTAATACTTACCGGTGGATCTTGGGTGCGCTGATGGTGATGATCATCACATCATCAGTGCGCGCACAAAATATCCGTATTGGCCTGAGTGGTCCCTTCAGCGGTGGTTCCAGTCCCATGGGCGAGAGCATGCGCAACGGGATTCGACTCGCCGTGCAGGAGATCAATGCGATCGGCGGCATCCACGGTCGTGCCATTGAGTTGATTGAGCGTGATGATCAAGCGAATAATGAGCTAGGTGCGAAGATCGCCACCGAGCTGACGCGCATGAAAGTCTCGGCCAGCATTGGTATCGTGAACACCGGTGTTGGCCTAGCTTCGATCGATATCTATCAGCAGGCGCGCATACCGCTGATGATTGCAGTATCTACCGGACCCGTACTGACCCGCCGTTATGCACCGCCTGCCAGCCCAGCGAATTTCATTTTTCGTGTCTCGCCAACCCTGGATCTGGAAGCGCGGATGCTCGCTGCAGATCTTAAAAAACGTGGCATCAGCAAGGTGGCGCTGTTGGCAGACGACACACCCTACGGTGACAGTGGTGCGAATGCGTTTGCCGAGGCCGCACGTCAGTCAGCGATTGAGCTGGTGACGACACAGCGCTTCAAGATTGGCGATACCGACATGAGCCGACCACTGAAAAATGCACGTACCGCAGGGGCGCAAGCGGTTGTGGGTTGGGGCATCGGGCCTGAACTGGCGCAGGTGGCGCATGGGATGATGAGTATGGCGTGGCGCGTGCCCTTCATGGGCAGTTGGACACTGTCCATGCGCAACTTCATCGACGCCGCAGGTAGCGCGGGCGAGGGTGCGCTGCTCCCGCAAACCTTTATTCAAGACGCTGGGTCGGCGGCAAAAAACAGCTTTTTATTGGCTTACCGGCGTCAGTTCAATACCGATATGATTCCATCGCCCATGAGTGCGGCGCAAGGCTATGACGGCATGCATTTGCTTGCTCTGGCATTACGGCAGTCCAAAACTCTAGATGGCGACGCTATTCGACGTGCCTTGGAAAATCTCGAGTCACGGTATCAGGGGGTTGTGACTAGCTATGAAAAACCTTTCACGGCACAAGACCACGAAGCCATTAGTGCCAACATGATGGTGATTGCACGCGTCAGCAGTGGTCGGGTCGACTATGCCTATCGCGAGGATCAGCAGCGCAGCGCCTTACTGAAGGTGAAGTCGAAATAGCAAGCGTGCTCTCCGGTATAGTACGCGGCTGATTTAGCCAGTGTTGAGCACTGGCGGCCCACCGTACCGGAGAAATCGTCATGACCGCATCCTTCAGCGAACGCGGTGACATCGCTGTCATCACGCTCGATAACCCACCTGTCAATGGCCTTGGTTTTGCAACTCGTTCGGGCATCGTCGACGGTGTGCAGCGTGCAATCGATCACCCGGCGATTCGCGCCATTGTTCTGATCGGCAGCGGTAAGGGGTTTTCGGGGGGTGCGGATATTCGTGAATTCAACACGCCCAAAGCACTGCAAGAGCCCTCACTACACACCGTCATCCGCACCATCGAGTCGTGTGAAAAACCGGTGATCGCCGCAATCCATGGGTTGGCGATGGGCGGCGGTCTGGAGTTGGCGCTTGGCTGTCATTACCGCGTTGCCAGTTCGGCGGCGCAGATTGCGCTGCCTGAAGTGAAGCTCGGTATTTTGCCGGGAGCAGGCGGAACCCAACGCTTACCGCGCATGATTGGCTTGCAGCGCGCCCTAACCATGATTGTGCATGGCGCACCGGTACCCTCAGAGCAGTTAGCAGATACCCACTTATTCGACCGCATGCTTGCGGGTGATCTGCTCGAAGGCGCGATTGCATTTGCGCATGAAATTGCAGATGTTCGTCCATTGCCCAAGGTGCGGGACCATAAAATTAATGACCCTGCTGCTTCGCAAGTGCTGCAGGCGTTGCGGGCGCAGGTGCAAGCGCAAGCCGCGCACTACCCAGCCATTTCAAAATGCATCGATGCGGTCGAGGCTGCAGTGAATCTGCCGTTTGAGCAGGGTCTGAGTTTCGAGCGCGAGTTGTTTTTGCAGTTGGTGCAGACTACTGAATCAAAAGCACTGCGGCATGCATTCTTTGCCGAGCGTAGCGCCACCAAAATTCCTGGCATTGGGGCCGAGACAGCCTTGCGTGAAATACGTACAGCGGCCGTCATTGGTGCGGGCACCATGGGTGCAGGCATCGCCATGAACTTCGCTAACGCGGGTATACCAGTGTGTTTGCTGGAAACTGAACAAACCGCGCTAGACAAAGGGCTCTCCACTATTCAGCGTAATTATGAAAATACGCTTAAAAAAGGTCGGCTGACCCAGGAGCAGTTCGATAAACGCATGGCGCTGATCAGCACCACGCTCGACTATGAAGCGCTTTCTAATGCCGACATCGTGATTGAGGCAGTCTTTGAAGAAATCTCGGTCAAAGAAACAGTTTTCCGTCGGTTAGATCAGGTCATGAAGCCGGGCGCTATCTTGGCGTCCAACACCTCCACCTTGGATCTGGACAGAATCGCCAGCTTCACATCGCGGCCGCAGGATGTGATTGGCATGCATTTTTTTAGTCCAGCCAATGTGATGAAATTGCTCGAGGTTGTACGCGGCAAAGCCACCGCCGATGATGTACTGGCCACCGTGATGGCGCTGGCAAAAAAAATCAAGAAAACTGGTGTGGTCTCTGGTGTCTGCGATGGCTTTATTGGCAACCGGATGATCGAGCAATATCTGCGTCAGGCGTTCTTTTTGCTGGAAGAGGGCTGTTTACCCGCACAAATCGATCAGGCCATCGAAAGCTTTGGTTTCGCGATGGGCCCGTTCCGCATGAGTGATCTGGCGGGTAATGATATTGGATGGCATATCCGTCAGCGCCGGCGCGTCGAGCGACCCGACATGGTGTACTCGCAAA
>CAZLJL010000186.1:0-3759 GCA_964559785.1 uncultured Bifidobacterium sp. | reverse complement strand
CCTACCTGCATCATTTCATCGCAGGTATTCGGCACCTGGTGATGGATATGCACATTGGCTTGTCGAAACACGAGGCGGTCAAATCGGCAAGAGTCGTGCTGGTCATCAGTGGCTTGCTGACCTTGCTGGTAGCGTTGAAACTGTTCGGGGTGATCTGATATGGAAAACAATAATATCGGTGCAAAGCGCGTTGTCGTCGGCGCTCACTACGGACTGCGCGATTGGCTCGCGCAACGTGTCACTGCAGTCGTGATGGCCGTGTTTACGGTAGTGACACTGATCTTGTTTTTAGGTGCGTCGGATTTTAGTTATGAAGGCTGGGCCGGGCTATTTGCACAGCAGTGGTTCAAGATCCTGGCATTCGTCACCTTCCTCGCTATGTATTACCACGTCTGGGTTGGCATTCGAGACATTTGGATGGACTACATCAAGCCGGTCGGTATCCGACTGACGCTGCAAGTATTCACCATCCTCTGGCTGCTCGGATGTGCCGGCTGGACCATACAGATTCTTTGGAGAGTGTGATCGTGGCTGCCATCAAATCTTCCATCGCGCGTCGTCGTTTCGATGCGGTTGTTATCGGCGCAGGTGGTTCCGGCATGCGCGCTTCGCTGCAACTGGCTGAGGCCGGTCTATCGGTGGCTGTGCTGTCGAAGGTATTCCCTACACGCTCGCACACGGTTGCTGCTCAGGGTGGTGTCGGTGCTGCGCTCGGTAATATGTCCGAGGATAGCTGGTACTGGCATATGTTCGACACCGTCAAGGGTTCCGACTATCTCGGCGATCAGGATGCGATTGAGTTCATGTGCCGCGAGGCGCCGAAGGTCGTGTACGAGATGGAGCACTTCGGCATGCCGTTCGACCGTAACCCGGATGGCACGATTTACCAGCGTCCCTTTGGCGGTCACACCGCGAATTTCGGTGAGAAGCCCGTGCAACGTGCGTGTGCTGCAGCTGATCGTACCGGGCACGCAATGTTGCACACGCTCTATCAGCGCAATGTCCGCGCAAAAACGCATTTTTTTGTTGAGTGGATGGCGATAGATTTAATTCGCAATCAGCAGGGTGATGTGCTGGGTGTGGTCGCGCTGGAAATGGAAACGGGTGAGCTTGCCATCCTGGAGGCCAAGACCACGGTATTTGCAACGGGTGGTGCGGGTCGTATTTGGGCCGCATCTACCAATGCCTTCATCAATACCGGCGACGGTATGGGCATGGCAGCTCGCGCCGGATTACCGCTCGAGGATATGGAGTTCTGGCAGTTCCACCCGACGGGTGTTGCCGGTGCGGGTGTGCTGATTACCGAAGGTGTGCGCGGAGAGGGCGGCATCCTGATTAACAGCAACGGTGAGCGTTTCATGGAACGCTACGCGCCAACGCTGAAAGATCTAGCGCCGCGTGATTTCGTATCTCGTTCGATGGACCAAGAGATCAAGGAAGGCCGGGGCTGTGGTCCGAACAAAGACCATGTGTTGCTCGATCTGCGGCATATTGGTGCTGACACGATACGCAAGCGTCTGCCTTCTATTTTGGAGATCGGTCACAAGTTTGCGAACGTCGATGCGACTAAAGAGCCTATTCCAGTCGTGCCGACGATTCATTACCAGATGGGTGGTATCCCCACCAATATTCATGGTCAGGTGGTCGCGCCGAAAAATGGCACGCAAGAGATCGTCAATGGTCTGTATGCGATCGGCGAATGTGCCTGCGTCTCGGTGCATGGCGCTAACCGTCTGGGCACTAATTCACTGTTAGATCTCTTGGTGTTTGGTCGTGCGGCAGGCAACCATATTGTCGCCTCGAAATTGAAAGAGCAAAGCCATCACGACCTGCCAGCTGATGGCGCAGATATCGCCCTCGAGCGCTTGGCGCATTTGGAATCCTCGAATGGCAGCGAGCGTGTGCAAACTGTCGCGAGCGATATTCGCAAAGTGATGCAACAGCACTGCGGGGTATTCCGTAGCCAGGCGCTACTGGATGAAGGTGTGGCGATGATCGCTGAGCTCGACGAGCGTCGTAAACATGTCTCATTCAAAGACAAGTCGAAAGTGTTCAACACCGCGCGCGTTGAAGCACTTGAGCTCGACAACCTGATCGAGACCGCTAAAGCAACGATGTATTCCGCCGCCGCTCGCCAAGAGTCACGCGGTGCGCATGCGCATAGTGACCATCCGCAGCGCGATGATGAGCACTGGATGAAGCATACGCTCTGGTTCTCCGAGGGTAATCGTCTGGACTACAAGCCCGTCGTGACCAAGCCACTGACGGTAGAGACCTTCAAGCCCAAAGCCCGTACTTTCTGATCGCAGGACACTGAACATGCCACGCACAGTCAAATTTCAGATCTACCGCTACGATCCTGACAAGGACGCCAAGCCCTACATGCAAGACCTGACGGTAGAGTTACACGATACCGACAAGATGCTGCTGGATGCGCTACAACGCATCAAGGCTGACGTCGATGATTCGCTCGCGCTGCGCCGCTCCTGCCGCGAGGGTGTATGCGGCTCGGACGCAATGAATATCAATGGCAAGAACGGGCTTGCTTGCACCACTAACTTGAACGAGTTATCGCAACCGATTGTGCTGCGTCCGTTACCGGGGTTGCCTGTCATTCGCGATTTGATCGTCGATATGACCAACTTCTTCAAGCAGTATCACTCGATCAAACCATTCCTGATCAATGACACGCCGCCGCCCGAGCGTGAGCGTCTTCAGACGCCGGAGGAGCGTGAAGAACTTGACGGTTTGTACGAATGCATTCTGTGCGCTTGCTGCTCGACCTCATGCCCATCGTTCTGGTGGAATCCGGATAAATTCGTCGGGCCAGCGGGTCTGTTACAAGCCTACCGCTTCATCGCGGACAGCCGCGATCAGGCCACCGGTGAGCGCCTCGATAATCTGGAAGATCCTTACCGTCTGTTCCGCTGTCACTCGATCATGAACTGCGTCGATGTCTGCCCGAAGGGTTTGAATCCCAACCAGGCGATCGGCAAGATCAAGGAGCTGATGGTTCGTCGCGCTGTTTGAGTATGGCGGATGTGAGGCATCAGGATGATCCAACCCGGCGCGCTCGGCTGCGCTGGCGTAGTCGCCGTGGCCTGCTGGAAAATGATCTGATTCTCACCCGCTTCCTTGACGCGCACGAAATCGAGATGACCGATGATGAGGTCGACGCACTCACTCAGTTGCTTGATCTCTCCGACAATGAGCTATTGGATCTGCTGCTAGGTCGGACTGAACCCGCCGAGTCGCTTGCCGCGCCCAATGTGAGTTCCTTACTCATCAAGCTTCGTCAGGCGTAGCCAGTTTATTGCTTATTCATGCCATCGTTTACATATTTTTGAGTTGAAGGTAAAGCCATGAAACAGTCCGATGTGAAAGCAACGCTCTCGTTCTCCAATGGTTCGCCATCGGTTGAATTCCCGGTGTACGCAGGCTCGATTGGGCCGGATGTACTCGATATCCGTAAGTTGTACGGCGCGACCGGCATGTTCACCTATGACCCCGGTTTTATGTCGACCGCGGCCTGTAATTCATCGATCACTTACATTGATGGTGATAAAGGCGAACTTCTTTATCGCGGCTACCCGATCGAGCAACTCGCAGTGAATTGCGACTTCCTGGAAACTTGCTACCTGCTGCTGCACGGCGAGCTGCCCAATCCAACGCAGAAGGCGGAATTTGTCGCCACGGTGACGAATCACACCATGGTGCATGAGCAGATGCAGTTTTTCTTCCGTGGCTTCCGTCGCGATG
>CAZLJL010000185.1:0-3762 GCA_964559785.1 uncultured Bifidobacterium sp. | reverse complement strand
AGATCATCAGCATCTTCCAGGCCAACTGAGAGCCGCATCGTGCCCTCGGTAATGCCAGAAGCGGCCAGTTGCTCGGTCGGTACCCGGAAATGCGTTGTCGAGGCCGGGTGAATCACCAGTGACTTTGCATCGCCCACATTTGCCAGATGCGAGAATACCTGCAGCGATTCGACAAAGCGCCGACCGGCAGCGCGATCGCCTTTTAGCGAGAACGAGAACACCGCCCCGCAGCCGCGCGGCAGTAATCTTGCGGCGAGTGCATGGTCTGGATGATCGGGGAGTTCCGGGTAGGCAACCGATTCAATCGCCGGATGTGACACTAAAAACTCGACCACCTTGCGGGCATTGGCAACATGCTTTTCCATCCGCAGTGAGAGTGTCTCGATACCCTGCAAAATTGTGAATGCATTGTGTGGGCTCATCACGGCACCGAAGTCGCGCAGACCTTCGCGCCGCGCACGCAATGCAAACGCGGCGACTGTGGACTCTTCCGAGAACACCATGCCGTGGAATCCATCATAGGGTTCGCATAATTCTGCAAAGCGGCCAGTGGCTTCGTACGCACGTTGCCAGTCGAAGCTACCGCCATCAACCAGCAAACCACCAACGGCTGTGCCATGCCCACATAAAAACTTGGTGGCCGAGTGAAACACTAGATCAGCGCCGTGATCGAGTGGTTTCAGCAGGTAGGGCGTGGTAAAGGTGGAGTCCACCATCAGCGGCAGATGATGCTCATGCGCTATTGCGGCAACGCTATCAATGTCGAGAACATCCAGGCCGGGGTTACCGAGTGTCTCCGCAAATAAAACCTTGGTATTCGGGCGGATATGGTTGCGCCAGGCATCTAGATCGCGAGGATCGATAAAGGTGGTCTCAATACCGAAACGCCGCATGGTGTAGCCGAGCAAGTTTTGCGAGCCGCCATACAGCGCACGTGAAGCCAGCACGTGCGAACCGGCGCCAGCGATGGTGGCTAGTCCCAGGTGCAAAGCGGCCTGACCGCTGGCAACGGCTAACCCGGCAACGCCACCTTCCAGTGCCGCAATCCGCTCTTCGAGTACAGCATTAGTCGGATTCGAAATGCGCGAGTAAACATGACCCGAACGCTCCATGTTGAACAGCGAGGCAGCATGATCAGAATCACGAAATACAAACGAGGTCGACAGATAAATCGGCGTCGCGCGTGCACCCGTTGCCGGGTCCGGCGCACTGCCAGCGTGCAGCGATAGGGTGTCGAAGCCAGGGTAGCGCGGATCGCTCATGTGGGCGGTCTCCAAGAGAACAGAAAAGTAGCGGGCATTATAGGCGCACGGGTCTGGCTTTTTCGAGATGAGTCGGCTACATTGCTCAAGTCCGGAAAGTGCTTTGAACAGAACGTGGGGGTGATGCCATGAAAGTTTCAGACATATTGAAAGTGAAGGGTGATGTCCTGTACACCGCCACCCCGGAAATGCCCATGCGTGATGCGATCAGCATCATGACGGCGAATGATATTGGTTCATTGGTCGTGATGCAGGGTGGCCGAGTGTGCGGCATGCTGAGCTTTCGCGAAGTTATGAACGCGATTGATGTTGACAGCGGCGTGGTTCGAGAGGGTACCGTCGGCGCGCACATGGCGACCGAAGTGGATGTCATCTCCCCCGATACTGACCTCAACGATATACGTCGTCGAATGTTGGAGCGCCATTCCCGCTATGTGCCGGTAGTTGATGCGAGCGGCGTGCTGCTAGGCGTGATGTCGTTTTACGATATCGCCAAGGCGGTGCTCGATGCGCAATCCTTCGAGAACAAGATGCTGAAAGCCTATATTCGACAATGGCCAACGGAGACCGAGGAGTGACTCAGCCGGCGGCATCGTCCTCCCAGTTTGCATTACTGACCCAGCGTCGCTTTGCCCCTTTTTTTGGTGCGCAATTTCTTGGCGCTTTTAATGACAATCTCTTCAAGACAGCGCTGGTCACCGCGATTACCTTTGACGCGGCCTCCTGGACCGATCTGAATGTTGGTTTACTCAATAACCTGATCGCCGGCCTGTTTATTTTGCCGTTCGTATTGGCTTCAGCGACTGCAGGTCAAATTGCCGACAAGACCGACAAGGCATTCCTGATGCGCGCAGTGAAGCTGATGGAGATCGCCATCATGGTGATCGCTGCTTTTGGCTGGGCGATGCACAACCTGTGGCTCTTGGTCGCAGCGGTTGTCGGTATGGGCCTGCATTCCACGATATTTGGCCCAGTCAAACATTCCTATCTTCCACAGCATTTATCCAGTCAGGAGCTGATCGGTGGTAACGGCATGGTGCAAATGGGCACCTTCGTTGGCATCCTCACGGGTCAACTTCTGGGTGCTGCTGCTATGGCGCTGGGTGGCACAGGCGTGACGGTGATTGTGGTCGCAACGATTGCCGTTGCAGTGCTTGGCTTGCTACTTACCCTGATGGTGCCGTCCTCCCCGCCGGCAGCGCCTGATCTGGTCATCAGTCGCAATGTTTTCGCCGAAAGCGCACGCAACCTGCGTTTTTCCGCGGCGAATCGGGAAGTGTTCATTGCCATGCTTGCCAATTCATGGTTCTGGTTTTTTGGCGCGATGATTTTGGCGCAGTTTCCTGTGTATGCACGCGATATTTTGCACGGTGCGCCGGAAGTATTTGCGATCCTGCTAACTGCTTTCTCGGTCGGTATTGGCGCTGGATCGTTGATGTGCGAGCGCTTATCTGGTGGCCGACTTCATCTCGGTCTGGTACCGCTTGGCGCGCTTGGGTTAACGATATTTGGTGTTGATCTGTACTTCGCCAGTACGGCAAGTATGCCGGCTCAAGTGACAGCGGCTTCATTACTGTTCGGCGATCAGGTTCGCGTTCTCATTGATTGCTTCTTGCTGGGTGGTTTTGGTGGCATCTATGTGGTGCCCTTGTTCGCCCTGATACAGACGCGTTCTGAGCCCAGCCATTTGTCGCGCACCATCGGCGGCATGAATATTCTGAACGCGCTGTTCATGGTGGTGGCGGCATTGATCGCCATGGTGTTGTTGTCGATGGGACTATCGGTACCCGACATTTTTCTGTTTACGGCATTGGCTAACTTCGCGCTACTGGTCTTGCTGTGTGTGGTTCAGCCCGAATATCTGCGGGAGGCGCGTCGTTGGCTCAGCGAGCGTTTTGGCTGACAGCGGCTGGTAGAATGACGTCTTTACGTCAACTGCGGCGCACGCACCCATGTCCGGCAATACTTTCGGCACGCTGTTTACTGTCACGACTTTCGGCGAATCTCACGGCCCGGCGATCGGCTGCGTGATTGATGGCTGCCCGCCCGGCATGCCATTAGATGAATCTGATCTGCAACCCGACCTGGATCGTCGCCGCCCTGGTACCTCGCGTCATGTCACGCAGCGAAACGAGCCGGATGCGGTAGAAATTCTGTCCGGTGTTTACGAGGGACTGACGACTGGTACACCCATCGCGCTGTTGATTCGTAACCAAGATCAGCGCAGTCAAGATTACGGCAATATCGTTGATCGTTTTCGACCCGGTCATGCCGATTACACCTATTTTCACAAGTATGGCATCCGTGACCCGCGCGGCGGTGGCAGATCGTCTGCGCGTTTGACCGCACCGGTGGTGGGCGCAGCAGCGGTCGCCAAGAAATGGCTGAAGCAGCATCACGGTATCGAGATTCGCGGCTGCATGAGTCAGCTCGGTGGAATCCCGATTCCTTTCCAGTCTTGGGAACATGTTGAGCACAATCCTTTCTTTGCAGCCAATGC
>CAZLJL010000184.1:0-3787 GCA_964559785.1 uncultured Bifidobacterium sp. | reverse complement strand
AACTCGCCAGTGGGTGTGTCGACGATCGCCACGGCGGGTCTGCCCAGATCAGTTGGACTATTGCTGCCGGAGATACGACCAGCGCGTCCGATCTGCTGCACAAAGCGACCGTCACGTGTGAACTGCAGTACATGCGCATCCGTGTTGCCATTACCCGCAATCCAGACATGATCCTGGGCATCGACAAAAATGCCGTGCTCGCGCTCTGGCCATTCATAGCCAGGCCCCGGCCCGCCCCAGGCAGAGATCAGATTGCCATCGGTATCAAACTCCAATACGGGTGGCGCAGGGCGGCAGCATTTTGCGCTGGGTGGGTCTTGTGCCGCGCCGCGCTCATCGTCCGTCAGCGAACGTGGGCGCTGATACACCCAGACATGGTCGCGCGAATCGACAGCGATACCGCCGATGTCTCCCAATAGCCATTGGTTCGGTAGCGGCTTGGGCCAGCTGCTGTCGACGACAAATCGTGGCACATCGGCCGCTTGTACGGCACCAATTAAAAGCCACATGCTGAGCCAACTACTCGACAACCAGCGGTATATATTCATTCTGATAATCATCGATATTCTCCAATGGCGAGTTGCGCGCGCGTTGCGGCTGCATGCTACATTGAGTTGGCTAGGTCGATGCAGTAAAACCCTGGCACACAATTTTGCTGGCGTCGTGGGTGAAGCTGCGCATGAAGTCCCATCCACATTCGCCATTGATGGCTCTGGTATCGATCAATCAAGGATGTCGAATAATGCGCTGTACCCATCTCCCTGCTGGTAGGCGAGTGCGATGAAGATCGGCGCCGTATTACTGGCGGCGGGCGCTGCCTCGCGTATGGGTAGCCGACCGAAGTGCCTGCTCGAGCTGGGTGGTGTGCCCTTGGTGAGGCGCCAATTGATCGCACTGTCGGGTGCTGACGTCGATGAGGTGGTGGTGGTGCTAGGCCATTATGCCGAGCAGGTAGAAGCCGCTATGGCGTCATCGCCGGTCACTCTGGTGCGCAATCCCGCGCCGGACGACGGTCAGGCCTCCTCGGTGCGGCTGGGCTTGCGAGCCCTCTCACCGAATTTGGATGCGGTAATCGTGGCATTGGCGGATCAGCCCATGATCGAGGCGTCGGATATCACGGCACTGATCAGCGCCTACCGTCATCGGGGCGACAAGTCGATGGTCGTGCCGCGGGTGAGCTCGCCCGATGGCAACTGGGTGCCAGGCAACCCAGTGATTTTGAGTGCCGATTTACGCCAGCAATGGCTGGCCGCAGAAGATGACGGGATGTGCCGTCGTTGGCGTCAGCAGCATCCTGAGCAGATCGCATGGCTGGAGACCGACAACCACCATTACGCGATGGACCTTGATACGCCAGAGGATCTGAAACGGTTCGAGACCGATACCGGGCAGGCTTTGGTGTGGCCGTCAGCGAGCCTTGCCTCACCCGATGGCCCGATGGGTGCCAGGTAATTGCCTGTTTACAACTTTTCCAAAAGTTGCCAGAATGCACGTCCTAGATGTGTCGGTGTAATTCGTCTTATGCGATTCCTTACCGCTCGTCGTGCCACAGCCTTTTTGCTCATTGCGGGCATGTCTGGTTGTGCGAGCCATTCTGAGCAGACTGCGATCTGGCTCGACCGCAGCAATCCCAAGTTCAAGACACAGGGCTGCCAAGATAGTCTGGCGGCTGCCGAGCTACACCGAGATATCAAGACCACACGCATGGTCGCCTCACCGATAATTCTGTTTTTATCGGGCGGCTTGCTGCTTCCTGTGGTGGCAGCAAATGCCGGGCTTGATACGGTGGACCATGTAGATGCCGCCAAGATGTCTGAAAACTGCGGCGGTGAGAGCAAAAGCAATGCTGCGATAGCCGGCGAAGTCGCTGCGGGCGCTGCGGTTGGTTTCGCTACCAGCGGTATGACAGGAACCGGCCTTACATCAAAGTAAACACCGCCAAGTTCACTACGCCCTAAGCTAAGGCCTTGCTTGCGTTGTGTCTGCTGCTGTATCCACCGGATCAACCCTTACAACTCGGCTAGCAACGCGGCCGATCGTGAGCCCCTGCATCAAGATTGAGAACACCACGATGCCATAGGTCAGGGTCAAGACCACATCACGTTCCGGCCCTTGCGGCAAGGACAGTGCAAGGGCGACCGAGATACCGCCACGTAGTCCACCCCACGTCAGTACCACGCCGGCGCCTTTCGGTAGTTTGAAATAGCCGGGTGCCACGGTGACGGGTACCCACACCGTGAGTGCACGTGCGACCAGCGTCATGACCACCATGATGAGCGCTGCCACGATCAGATTGAACGAAAACGCAATCAGCAGTACTTCCATGCCGATCAGCACGAACAGTACGGCGTTCAAAATGTCATCGATCATTTCCCAGAACATGTCGACGTACTGACGCGTGGTGTGCGACATGGCGAACTCGCGGCCATGGTTACCCACCACCAATCCCGCAACCACCATCGCTAATGGGCCGGAGACATGCAACTTGTTCGCTAGCATATAGCCACCCATCACTGCCGCGAGTGTGATCATGACCTCGACTTGGTAGTTGTCGATACTGGCCAGCAGACGAAACGTGATGTAGCCGAGTATCAGCCCGTATAGCAGCCCGCCACCCGCTTCACGTGTCAGCAGCCCGAGACCCTCGTCAAAGCTCGGGACTTTACCCATCATCAGCATGCCCATCAGGATGGAGAAAATCACGACACCCACACCGTCGTTGAACAAAGACTCGCCGGCAATCACCAGTTCGAGATTTTTGGGAATACCGGCCGACTTCAAGATACCCATCACGGCAATCGGATCAGTGGGCGAAATCAATGCACCAAACAGCAGGCAGTAGAGCAGGGGAAGTTGTATGCCGATCAGTGGCAGCACTAGCCAGGCAGCGATCCCCACAATAAAGGTGGATAGCAGTGTCGAGAAAAATGCCAGACCAAGCACTTGCCAGCGGTAGGCTTTGAGCTCGGATAGATCAATATGCAGCGCACCGGCAAACAGTAGCAGCGAGAGCATGCCCTGCATCAGCACATTCGAGAAGTCGATCGCTTTCAGCATCGCTTCCATTTTTTGGTGTAAACCGAAATCCATTCCAGCAAAGCCCAAGATCACCACAAGTAGTGACAGGCCGAGTGATGTCGCCATCACGCCAATAGTGATGGGAAGGCCGATGTATCGGAAATTCAGGTAAGCGAGTAATGCAGTGATGACCAGGCAGGTCGCAGTGATTTCCAGCATGGGGATGAGGTCGAAGAAAAAGTATTTATTGTTCTTGTTGAAGGGCGAACCAGTGCAACTACACCGGGTATGGCGGCTCGATTATCTCGTCGCCTGTATTTGTTTTTTATTTTGCACTATTTATTTAATCGCGGGGGTGTTGAATTTATCAGGTGGAATACTGCCTTGTGAAATCATTTGTGTAAATGCCTCATCTGGCTGGAGTACCTAATTACTTAACTACTCGTTGCCGAGGAATCGCTTTAGCGGCTTGGGGCTACCGGGATCAGAATTTCATTCCGTCTTCGCCAAGGAAGAGTGAACGGATCGTTGTAGCGTGCGACTTGCGGCGGCCCACTGGCATCGAGCTGTTTGCTGGTCATCCAGTTACGTAGCTTGGTGGTTTGCTCTTGGACTGCTGCTTGCGTTGTAAAACCACTGAAGCGCACCACCGCTACCGCATGCTCCGGTATTTGCCTCAGCTTGATATCGGGATTATTCGGCTTGGGTAGGCTGGAGAGTGATTCTGCACTGGGCATCACAAAATGCAGCCGCCACCCTTGCTCTTTGG
>CAZLJL010000183.1:0-3823 GCA_964559785.1 uncultured Bifidobacterium sp. | reverse complement strand
CCACATAAGCTAATGGTGCCACGTGGCGATCGCACTGGCGTGGTGATTGAACCAATGCTCACCGATCAGTGGTTTGTGGCCATGAGCAAACCAGCGCCAGCAGGTACGCATTTCCCCGGCAAATCGATTGCCGAAGTGGCGCTAGAAAAGGTGTCGAACGGTGACATCAAATTCGTGCCGGAGAACTGGACCACCACGTATAACCAGTGGCTGAATAATATTCAGGACTGGTGTATCTCGCGCCAGCTGTGGTGGGGCCATCAAATCCCCGCTTGGTATGACGAGGCAGGCAATATCTATGTCGCACGTGATGAAGCGGATGCGAAAGCACAAGCATTGAAAGCGGGCCATGGCGGCACGCTCACGCGTGATGCCGATGTACTGGATACCTGGTTTTCGTCGGCATTGGTACCTTTCTCATCACTCGGCTGGCCAAAAGAGACGCCTGACTACAAGCTGTTCCTGCCGTCATCCGTTCTGGTGACGGGTTTCGACATCATCTTCTTTTGGGTAGCGCGAATGGTGATGATGACCTGCCACTTTACCGGCAAGGTACCGTTCAAGACTGTCTACGTACACGGCCTGGTGCGCGATGCCCATGGCCAGAAAATGTCTAAATCCAAGGGCAATACGCTCGACCCAATCGATCTGATCGACGGCATCGATATCGATACTTTGGTGGGCAAGCGCACATCGGGCCTGATGAACCCAAAGCAAGCCGCCACGATTGAAAAAGCCACGCGCAAAGAATTCCCGAGCGGGATCGCAGCGTATGGCACCGATGCCTTGCGCTTCACAATGGCGAGCTACGCTTCGCTGGGTCGCAATATCAACTTTGATCTGAGCCGTTGCGAGGGTTATCGTAACTTTTGCAACAAGCTGTGGAATGCAACGCGCTTCGTGTTGATGAACACTGAGGGCAAGGATTGCGGCCTCGAGGAACACAGCGCAGAAGCCTGTGCGACCGGCAGCTACCTGGATTTTTCACAAGCAGACCGCTGGATTGTGTCTACGCTACAGCGCACCGAGGCAGATGTCGAGAAAGGTTTCGCCGAGTATCGCTTCGACAATATCGCATCGGCGATCTACAAATTTATTTGGGATGAATACTGCGACTGGTATCTCGAAGTCGCCAAGGTACAGATTCAAACGGGCACTGAGGCACAGCAGCGAGCAACACGCAGAACGCTACTGCGGGTACTCGAGACGGTACTGCGCCTAGCGCATCCGATTACGCCTTTCATTACCGAGCAGTTATGGCAGACCGTCGCGCCGCTATCGGGTCGCAAGCTGAATCCGAGTGGCGATTCGATTATGGTGCAGGCGTATCCCGAGCCAAACCTGAAGAAGCTGGACGAGAAAGCCGAAGGCTGGATGGATGCATTGAAGTCACTGACGGATGCCTGCCGTAACTTGCGCGGTGAAATGCAGCTATCACCGGCACAAAAAGTCCCCTTGATTCTTGAGGGCGACGATCATGCAAGGCTATCGAGTTTCGCGCCTTATTTGCAAGCGCTATGCAAGCTCTCCGAGGTTCAGATTGTTGCTCAGTTACCGGCCTCACCGGCACCGGTGTCGGTGGTGGGTGCAACCCGGCTAATGCTGCAGGTGGAGATTGATGTTGCCGCAGAACGTGAGCGCCTTGGCAAAGAGGTAGCGCGCCTGGAGAATGAAATTCAAAAGGCAAACGCCAAACTGAGTAATGAAAGCTTTACTGCTCGTGCGCCGGCGGCTGTGGTCGCACAAGAAAAAGAACGGCTGGAGAATTTCTCCGCCACGCTGCAAAAGGTGCAACAGCAACTCGCGCAGTTGAAATAATGCGTTCAGATGACAAAGGCTTAAAGCGAGGAGACGTCGCATGATCAGATCCATGGCTTTTTTAGCGCTGCTGCTGGGCGCGATATCCACGGCGCATGCATCCGACTCACCGGTTGGCTTGTGGCGCACGATTGACGATAAAACCGGCAAAGAAAAATCACTCGTCCGCATCGTCGAGGCAAATGGCGAATTGCGCGCCACAATAGAAAAACTCTTCCGCGAACCGCATGAGGAGGCGACCCCCAATTGCGACAAATGCCCAGGCGAACGAAAGAACAAGCCAGTAGTCGGCATGATGATCATGACTGGCTTGAAGAAGTCCGGGAGCGAATACGATGGCGGCGAGATTCTTGACCCGGCCAATGGCAAGATTTACCGGGTCAAAATGTGGATCGCCGAAGGTGGAAAGAAGCTCAACGTGCGTGGCTTCATTGGCGTGTCACTGCTCGGCCGGACGCAGATTTGGCTAAGAGAAGAATAGGTCTTCGCTTGCGGCTTGCAAAGCCCTGAATACAGCCGGAGGCCAAGCCAGTCCGCAGGACAGAACAGCGAGCAAATCGCACTCCCGGCGCATGTCGGGATCCCATGTTTTCAGAATCTGGAAATCAGCTCGTTTTACTGCTGCCATAAATCGCCGTTGGGACTAGTTCTCGGTGCGGCCACACCAAAATGCTGATACGCCGACGGCGTCGCAATACGTCCGCGTGGCGTGCGCTGCAAGTAACCTTGCTGTATCAAGTAAGGTTCGAGTACGTCTTCGATGGTGTCGCGCTCTTCACCAATCGCCGCAGCGAGGTTATCGAGTCCAACTGGCCCGCCGCTAAACTTGAACAAGACGGCCTCCAATAGCTTGCGGTCCATCAGATCAAACCCGACTGGATCCACATCCAGCATCTTGAGTGCAGCATCGGCGATCTCACGCGTGATGCGGCCTTCGCCTTTGACTTCGGCGTAGTCGCGAACCCGCCTCAGCAGGCGATTGGCAATCCGCGGTGTACCGCGGCTGCGGCGCGCGATTTCAAGCGCACCCTGATCCACGATGGCAGCGTTCAGCAGAGACGCACTGCGAGTGACGATACGTGCCAGTTCTTCCGGCGTATAAAACTCAAGACGCGCGACAATGCCGAAGCGGTCACGCAGCGGATTGGTCAGCATGCCAGCGCGTGTGGTTGCACCAACCAGCGTGAAGGGTTGCAAATCCAGACGCACCGATCGGGCCGCCGGGCCCTCACCGATCATGATGTCGATCTGGTAATCCTCAAGCGCGGGGTAGAGAATCTCCTCGACGATCGGCGACATGCGATGAATCTCATCGATGAACAGCACATCGTTCCGTTCGAGGTTGGTGAGTAGCGCTGCCAAATCACCCGGCCGCTCAAGCACTGGGCCGGATGTTTGGCGCAAGTTGACGCCCATCTCACGCGCAATAATGTGCGCCAGTGTGGTCTTGCCCAGACCGGGTGGGCCAAACAGCAGCGTGTGATCGAGTGCCTCGCTACGGTTTCTGGCGGCGGCAATGAAAATCTCCAACTGCTCGCGGGCCTTGGTCTGCCCGATATATTCATCGAGATTATGCGGCCGCAGTGCGCGCTCGATCGCCTCTTCATTCGGCGATACCGGGGCCGCATCGATGATGCGGCGCTCGTTGAAGTTGTCAGTCTGGATGCTCATCACTGCATTGTAGCCGCGCCGCTACCCATCATGCTTTGGACAAAGCCTTCAGCGCTTGGCGTATGCCATCGGAGACCGAACTACCGGCCGGTACTTGCTTGATCGCCAGTAGCGCTTCTTTCTCTGAATAGCCCAGCGCCAGCAGCGCACTGAGGATGTCGTTACTACTTTCGTTGTCACCGTTCGCGGCCGCACCGATATCTGCGCCAAGCTTGCCCTTGAGTTCAAGCAGCAGTCGCTCGGCGGTCTTTTTACCGATGCCGGGTATCTTGGTCAGTCGACCAACATCCTGCAGCGTCACTGCCTGCGCCAGATCATTGACCGACATGCCCGA
>CAZLJL010000182.1:0-3823 GCA_964559785.1 uncultured Bifidobacterium sp. | reverse complement strand
CCGGTATACGCCATGACAACATTCTGCTCGTCTGCAGCGTCGATCACTTCCTGATCGCGCATGGACCCACCGGGCTGGATAACGCAATTCGCGCCCGCAGCAACCACGACATCGAGCCCATCACGGAAGGGGAAAAAGGCATCCGACGCGACCACAGAACCAGCTAATGACAAGCCTGCATTTTGTGCTTTGATGGAGGCGATGCGCGCAGAATCGATACGGCTCATCTGCCCGGCACCGACACCCAGCGTCATACCATTGCCGCAAAAAACAATCGCATTGGATTTAACGAACTTGGCGACGCGCCACGCAAACATCATGTCTTGTAACTGCGCAGGCGTCGGCTGTTTTTTACTAACGATAGTCAGCTCAGTAGCTTGTACATTCTTTGCATCTGCAGACTGTAGCAGTAGACCACCGCCTACCCGCTTGAGATCAAACGGGTTCACTGCTTGACCAAGCGGTATGTCGAGCAGCCGAACATTCTGCTTGCTCTCGAATACCTTGCGCGCTGCATCGCTGAAACCAGGGGCAATCAAGACTTCGACAAACTGTTGCGCGACAGCTTCTGCGGCTTTGCCATCCAGCGCGCAGTTGAAAGCGATGATGCCGCCAAATGCCGAGGTGGGATCGGTTTTTAATGCCTTGCTGTAGGCCTCATGTGCGTCGGCACCCACGGCAACCCCACACGGGTTGGCGTGCTTGACGATTACGCAGGCCGGTGCATTCAAGGTCTTGACACACTCCCACGCTGCATCGGCATCGGCAATATTGTTATACGAGAGTTCTTTGCCTTGCAGTTGGCGATAGTTGGCCAGCGCACCTTCAACGGCAGTTACATCGCGGTAAAACGCTGCTGATTGATGCGGGTTTTCGCCATAGCGCATGTCTTGCAGTTTGACGAACTGCAGATTGAGCTTAGCGGGATAACCCGAACGCGATTGATGTTGGCGATCCGGTCCGAGCGAACTCAAGTAATTGGTAATTGCCCCATCGTATTGCGCGGTATGCGCGAATACCTTGATCGCTAAGTCAAAGCGGGTGTCGACACTGACCTCACCAGCATTAGCCTTCATCTCGTCCAGCACACGCTGGTAATCGGACGGATCGCAAATCACCACCACATCCTGATGATTTTTTGCGGAGGAGCGCAGCATGGCTGGCCCGCCGATATCGATATTCTCGATCGCATCTTCCAGTGAGCAATCCTGTTTGGCGACGGTCTGCTGGAAGGGATATAAATTCACCACCACCATGTCGATGGTCGGAATATCGTGCTGAGCAAGCGCATCGACATGCGCGGCCACATCACGCCGCGCCAAGATACCGCCGTGAACTTTCGGATGCAGGGTTTTGACCCGGCCATCCAGCATCTCTGGAAAGCCGGTGTAATCCGCTACCTCGGTCACCGCCAAGCCATGCTCTGCCAGTAATTTTGCAGTACCGCCAGTGGATAGCAGTTTGACGTTCATCGCCGCTAATGCACGGGCGAATTCAAGCACGCCGGTTTTGTCCGACACTGAAATCAGCGCTTGTTTGATCATGATAAAGAGGAGAAGAAAAACAAGGGCTTACAGCAGGTCATGCTGCTGCAGCTTTTTGCGTAGCGTATTTCGATTAATGCCCAGCATATCCGCAGCGTGTGACTGGTTACCCTCGGCCCGTGCCATCACGACTTCCAGCATGGGTCGCTCTACCGTCAGGACCACCATGTCATAGACGTTATGGGGTTCCTGTTCACCCAGGTCGCGAAAATACTTCTCAAGGCTTTTGCGAACGACGTCCTGGATGTGGTCTTTACTCATGTTATGTCGCAGTACGGAGAGGTGTTGCTAGGCGGCTAACGGCTCTGCAGCGGGCGCATATTGTAACCGGTCACCCAGGGCTAACTGCGATTCGAAGAACGCGTCCACCGCCGCGAGTTGCGTGACGCAATCATCAATACGGTTCATCGACTGACGAAACAGTTCGCCACCCTGCAGATCACGTACATACCAAGCGATGTGCTTGCGGGCCGTGCGCACGCCCAGGTAATCGCCGTAGAACGCGTAGTGTGCTTTCAGGTGCTGCGCCATGCGCTCGCGAACCTCGCTAATGCGGGGTGGGGCCAGCACAGTACCGGTACGCAGGTAGTGGTCAATCTCCCGAAATATCCAGGGCCGGCCCTGCGCCGCGCGTCCGATCATGACGGCATCGGCACCGGTATAGCGCAATACGTGTGCGGCTTTCTGGGGGCTGTCGATATCGCCATTGGCGACCACGGGTAGATCCACAGCAGCCTTCACGGCGGCGATGGTCTCGTACTCGGCCTCACCCTTGTAGCCATCGGCGCGGGTACGTCCGTGCAGGGTCAGCATGGCAATACCGCTGTCCTCAGCAATACGCGCAATGGTTAAGGCGTTTTTATGGTCTCTATCCCAACCGGTGCGGAATTTCAGGGTGACTGGCACATCCACCGCACTGACGACCGCGTTCAGCAGCGTCGCCACCAATGTCTCATCGCGCAACAATGCGGATCCGCACCAACGGTTGCAGACCTTTTTCACCGGGCAGCCCATATTGATGTCGATGATTTGCGCGCCACGCGCGACATTAAAGCGCGCCGCTTCCGCCAGCATCTCCGGGTCTGCACCGGCGATCTGCACCGCTTTCGGCTCCATCTCACCATCGTGATTGATGCGGCGTGTGGATTTATCGGTTGCCCATAGGCGCGGATTGGAGGCTGCCATCTCCGACACCGCGTAGCCCGCACCCATTTCTTTACATAGCTGACGGAATGGCCGATCGGTGACGCCGGCCATGGGCGCGACGAACACGTTATTGCGCAGCTGATAAGGGCCGATTTGCATATGGATCAGGCAGCAGGGGCTACGTGCAACCAGAAGGTGACCGGGCCATCATTCACCAGTGCGACTTTCATATCGGCACCAAAGCGACCGGTCTCAACTGGCGAGTGTGCTTGGCGTGCACATTGCACGGTGTAGTCAAACAATTCGTTGGCCAGCGCGGGCGGTGCGGCCGGCGTAAAAGAGGGGCGTGTGCCAGATCGTGTGTCTGCTGCCAGCGTGAACTGAGGCACCAGTAACAAGCCACCTTCTACCTGTGCCAGATTCAGATTCATTTTGCCCTCGGCATCGCTGAACACGCGAAAGTTCAGCAATTTATTGAGCAGCGCGTCGGCTTCTTTGCGGGTATCGCCACGCTCTGCGCATATCAGTACCAACAAGCCCTTGCCAATCTGACCAACGATCGTATCGTCGACGCGCACACTCGCCTCGGACACACGTTGTAGCAAGCCGATCATGCGCGTTTGCTTACGACAGCGTCACACGCGCAAATTTGCGCTTACCCACCTGCAGCACAAAGGTGCCGCTTGGCAGTTTGAGGCCTTTGTCGCTGATGGTTTCGCCGTCAATTCGCACACCACCTTGTTCGACCATGCGCAGGGCTTCCGAGGTCGACGCGCAGAGTTGCGCTTGCTTGAGCAGTTGCCCGATACCCAGCGGCGCGCCAGTGATCGTCAACTCGGGGACTTCGTCGGGAATACCACCACGGGCACGATGATCAAAATCTGCAAGCGCGGCCTCGGCTGCGCTACGCGAGTGAAAGCGCTCGACAATCTCTTGTCCGAGCAGCACCTTGATTTCGCGCGGATTACGTCCACCCTCGACATCCTTTTTGAACTGCGCAATCTCTGCCAGCGAACGGAACGACAGCAGGTCATACCAACGCCACATGGCAATATCAGAGATGCTCATGACTTTGGCAAACATGGTGTTGGGTGCTTCGGTGATGCCGATGTAATTGTTCTTGGACTTTGACA
>CAZLJL010000181.1:0-3827 GCA_964559785.1 uncultured Bifidobacterium sp. | reverse complement strand
TCCCGCCGCCTCCACCAACTAAAAGACCACCCTTGCGGTGGTTTTTTAGTTGGTGGGCGCCATTGGTATTAACCCGCGTCCACGCGGGGCGAGGACAGGGTTTCGTCAAGCATAGCTTGACGCTGGCCGAGCGGGCGAGCGATGTAGCGCGAGCCCCGGCTTACGAGCCGATTCCCGCCGCCTCCACCAATATGTAAACGCTTGCTTTATACTGCCGTTTTGGCTTGTGATATCAACAGGCACTAAGCAGGTATCTTCTTGGGGGTCTGTCACCCTGCGACAGCTTGCCAACGCATCCGACTTTGCCACCGAAGTCGTGCACCAATCCACTTTGCTCAGTCAATTCGTTCCACACTTTGAGCGTCCAAAATACTCACTACGATCACTCGCTGACAGAACGCGTTACCGCGATATCGGTAACGTGTAACAGCTCGCACTGCATCAGCGGGCTAGCGCAGAGCCTCTCGGTTTTTCGAAACATCATCATCGTTGATAACAACAGTACGGATGGCACCACCGAAAGCGTGAAGTCAGCTCTACCGAGAGCGACGCTGATAAGAAATTCCAAAAATCTAGGTTTTGGCGTTGCGAATAACCTCGCACTGTCTGCCACTACTACGCCTTACGCACTACTTGTTAATCCCGACTGTACTGCTAGCGAGGAAACTGTACTGGCACTACTTCGCGCAGTGAATGACTACCCGTATGCAGCGATTATTGCACCCGCGTTAGCTCGGCCTAACGGCAATCTTGAATTAAGTTATCGTTGGCCGCGCGGGCATTGGAAATCCGACGGGCCAGCGGCGACCGGCGCCTGCTGCGTCGGGTTTGTGAGTGGCGCCGTTATGCTAATTAATCTCTCGCAAATGGCCGATGTAGGATTTTTCGATGAGAACTTTTTTCTCTATTACGAAGATGAAGATCTTTGCGAGCGCGTATTTTCCAACAATAAACAGATTATCGTCATCCCTGAAATAAAATTCACACACCATGGTCGCGGCTCAGTTAAGGGGAAACAGTCGCTTCGATTTGAGTTTATCCGGGGGTATCACCATGCACAGTCGAAAATCATCTTTCGATATAAATACAATGGTGAAGCAGCGGCACATCGATTGAGGCAGCGCACATTGCTACTGGCACTGATCGCTGTGTTACCAAGGCTACTATTGCTGCAACCGAAATATCTGGCCCGCTTGTGCGGACGAATAGTGGCCCTCATCCGCTTAAAAATTCCGCATGACTCGACGAATTCCAATAAATAGCACTAGGTCAGTGCCCGCTTGGTATACATTGGGGATTGGCTGAAGGACGTGACAGAAGCATAATTGGCTAAAAGCTTTGTTATCTCTGCTCATTGACGATTAGCCAACTGTCAGCTTCTCTCTTCTTTATTTCCGTACTTTTTATTACGCGTCGCGCCGACTGAACACTAATGATTACAGCACAGTCATTTAAAGCCAACGACCTCGCCGGGTTAATGTTTTCTTTAATGCCAATCACGCTATTTCTGCCCGTTGGCTTCATGTACTTCTGGATTGTGCTGGTTTTCATTGCTGCCACCATGGCTGGAAATTTTCGAGATATCAAAACCTCGATTACTAACAACCCGATTTTTTTTCCAACTGCACTGTTAGTTGTTTTTGTAGTATTTCAGAGCCTATTCCTTTCAGGTGAAAATGACCGCCGGTGGTCAGGGATGATCTACTATTTTGTTTTCTTCTTCTTCTTCTTTTTTTCAGCTGCAGCACCAGCGCACTATTTCGTAAAAGCAAAGAATATATTTTATCTATCAGCAGTTCTTGCATCAGCCGTATTCTATCTATCGAAGTCAGGGATGCTGCCGGAGTGGTATGTATTCAAGAATTTTTTTACCTACGGCGGGAATAGATCGATTGCGATAGGAATTTTCTTGGCGATCGCAGCAGGATGGTTACTAAATGATGCAGGAAAAGAGACAAGGCTTCGTCAAAAATCAATATTGATAGCAGGTTATATCTTCATCAGCTCTGCGATTTTTATCTTTGCCGTTACTCGTACCGGATTACTGCTGCTATTCGTACTTTCCGCAATGGCAATCGCACGCCACTTAAAACATAATAAAATTAATATTGCTGTGGCGGCGATAGTTGTTATCTTTTTCGCCGTCATGATGAATACCCACTCAACCAGTAACCAACGTCTAAGCCAAACTTTAAGCGCGGTGACAGCGCCGGGGCCTAAAAAAGCAGATAACGGTGACATGGTTCGCCTGCAGTTCTTCGAGAAAACAGGTCAAATGATCTTAGAAAAGCCTCTTCTCGGGCACGGCGTTGGGAGCTGGCGCCAACAATATCCAATCCGTGCGGAGGGATTGCTCACATCCACCATGAGTACGCCCCACAACGATTATTTATTATTCGCTGCCGAACTGGGTTTATGTGGCCTGCTGATTCTATTCGTGATTTTTTTCAATCTGGCACGTACTGCGGTTTCATCTATTGTGGGTGATGGTATGCCGCTACTGATGATGACAGTAGCCTTGGCTATCGGCAGCATGTTTAATGCCATCTTGCGTGACTGGCGTTTTGGCGTGCCATTCATGCTGTTACTCGCTATCGCTTACCGTGGCTCGCTGCGGGAGTCACACGATACCTAGAAACAGTTATTCAGTCACTTATGTATTCCCTAGCTTTAAGCCACCTTACCCAAGATTTTTTATCATCGCATCAAATCACTTGTCATCAACCAAAATCCCTTCATCTCCAAGTCCACTGAATGCCTTAGTTCGACCCACAAAAGCCCGTGGTCAAAGCTGAGTCAAATTCAATATATCTCGATATTGCTTGACCCCCGCCAAGCCATAAACCACATTAATTAAATTTGTTCTGCAGTAAGCCGTTGGCTGATTTTTTTTGCGATAGACCACCGCGCTAAAAATGCATCGCTCCAGACTTGTCGACGTTTTTTCGACTACTGGAGAGAGAGATGATCAATAAGTTTCTTGTACCCGCCTTACTGGCAATGCTCAGTAGCGGCTCAGCATTGGCGCAATCCGGACTTAGTGTCTACGGCAACATTGATGCCTCGGTAGTCACTGCTAGCGGTATCGGACCGAACTCCGACCAGCGGTGGAGTCTCGGGGAGGGCAACTGGGCCCCCTCTGTTTGGGGCTTAAGGGGTGCCGAGGATTTAGGTAATGGCATGCAAGCCAATTTCCATTTGGAGGGTGGTTTCAGCGCAAGCAATGGCGCTATCGCGAACGGTGGTACTGGTGGCATTTTCAGTCGGCTAGCCAACGTTGGGCTAAGTGGTTCATTTGGTGCCCTGTCAGCAGGGATGCATTTATCGCCTTTCATTGCTGCCTACACAGGTACGATAGGCCTCGCGGGTAATAATTTTTATGTCCCTGCATTACTGATGCACCGTGATGGCTTTGTTAACATCGGGGGCGGTGGTATTTCTGCTGTTACAGGTGGTACTGATGCGGATCCAGCAGGAGGTACGACAGGCGGATTCTTTATCCCAAACTCACTCAGCTATAGCATCCCCAATGATGCACTGGGCGGTTTGAATGCGAGCGTTCTGTATTCTTTCGGCGGAGTGCCTGGAGCCGCCGCTGATAATCGCGTTGTGTCCGGAAATATCAGCTATCAGTTTGGTAGTGCGAAGCTCGTTGTAGCAGCCTCGGACCGCGACTTGCAGTACAAGCAATTTCTAATCGGTACCAACCTTCCGGTCGGGCCGTTGAACCTTTCCGCAAATTATGTGTACTTCAATCCGGACCTTGGCGGAAGCTCAAATACCTTGGTGGTGGGCGCAGATGTCGAACTAATGCCATCGACTCGAGT
>CAZLJL010000180.1:0-3937 GCA_964559785.1 uncultured Bifidobacterium sp. | reverse complement strand
ATGCATCGCTGGGGCTGCCAACTCCTCTGCAACGACAGTGGTCATTGATACCAGCATGTATTGAATCGAATACGCGATGATTGCTGATATCACTCTATCGCAGTAGTGAATACCGCTTAAAAGACCACGAAGCCAAGCTACGCGCCTATATGACTACCGTCAAGACAAATCTTTATTGTGGCTGTAAGCCAGAATCCGGAAACGGACAAATTTTGTCACTCAATGGCGCTACTTTGGAGCATTAAAGCGCTAGCCAGCGATGTATTGGCGGAGCTGATCGATTAATAGCCGCTGTTCATGGATCATTTCAGAGACGACGTCACCAATCGATACAAGGCCTAGGATTTTTTCTTGCTCATCCATGACGGGTAGATGCCTCACCCGATTCTCAGTCATGATCTGCATACATTCGTCCATCTTTCTACTCGGATGGATGGTGATGAATTTTGAGGTCATGATTTGACCTACTAGTGTCTCTTTTGTAAGTAATCCTTTTAGTTCGACACGCCGCGCATAGTCCCGTTCGGAGAAAATTCCTACCATCTTGTCATTGTTGAGCACCAGCACAGCGCCGATATTATGCTGCGCCATCACCTGAAGCGCCTCCCAGACCGTCTGATTGGGAGTAACTGAGTAAACCTCGCGTTGGTGAATAGACAAAAATGATTGAATGGTTTGCATACATGACCTCCTGAATTTGTCATCGGTATGCCTGATCTATCGCTGGAGTAGGTTCAATAATTCCAATTAATGGCCTTTAGAAATGAACCACCAAGCACGATTGACACGCATACCCGGAGCTAAACTATTCTCGGGTAGTAAACAGTTAATTCCCCATGTCGTCGGTTTTGCTCGGAAATCGGGCACTTGTATAGCGCACAATCAAGACACTCAGCGAGATTAGCAATGTCGAGACTGCCACGGCGATCATCTCGTTGATGTTGATCGGCGAGTGACTCATGATATCGACCATGTGGCGCGTGAGTGCAGTAATTGCAATATAGAGCAAAAATCTCACCGGCATATGATTCGTCTCAAAGTAAATGCCAACCATCGCGCCGATTTCTAGATAAATGAAAAGCAACAGCAAGTCGCCGATACTCGCGTGTGACTGCATAAAGATACTGACGAACGTCACACCGGCTGCCCAGATGGTCGCAGCGCCAATACCAAACAATGCAATTCGATGAAATAGCGCGACCATGCTATTGCCGAACTTATCCATTAGTGCATTTCTTGAGTTACTCATCGATATCCTTTTTTTCGCGTTCGGGACATGCCAGCGCTTCCGTTCGGAGGTCAAAGACTAGGCATGTCAAATACGTCCTTGATTAAAGAGAGGTTTACTTTACAGTTGGCGTACCACTCTGATCGAACGTGTACGCGGCGTCTTTCTCACTCTTCCCGTCACACGCCGCTGCCATATTCCGCTTGGCATTATTACAGGCGATGTTTGCCGTGGTCATAATGTCATCTTTTGCTGGATCACCTTTCTTGGTACAGAAGTACTCGTATTGGCTTTTGGTTTGCTCACAATCGCCACCCCGCTCGTCTTTTTGCTGCGCATTGACTGGTGCAATCATGGTGAAAACTACTATCGAAACTACCGTCACGATAATTCGCATATTTCCCCCATTTAGGTTTTGATACGTACCGGTCGGATGATGCTATTTGATCGTAAACTAATTCCACAGCGTATGATGATTTATGAAGCAATTTCTCATTGAATTCGATGACTCAATAGCTTACTGATAATCATGTCAATCACGATCCGACTGCTTGCCTTGACCGCGCTATCAATCTGTACACCCCGCGTCGATGCGACGGACTTACCGAGTTCTGATGAGTCAGTGTTCAAAATAGTAAGACAGCTCGCAATCGGCGCGGATGTGTTCGAAGTCGAAGTAAACAGGGATTTTCCTGTACCTCAGGAAATCCGTCGGCACTATCAGACAAAGTCCTACACCTCGGAATACATGCTATCCCGCGTAAAGTGCAATATTCGGCAACTGAATGTCATCACCTACCGATGGTATGCGCAGGCTGGTCTGAGTGGCGACTTGATCTATTCGTCGGATCGGGAAACCGGTTGGTATGCGGCAGACAAAGACCCTGCAACTCAGGCCCTCGTTGCCAAAATCTGTGATTGATAGTGCCTCGCTATAAAACTCGGCAATCTAATATCACTTAAAAATACTGATACCAATCTACTATTGTATTTTGAAAATTTTCCAGGTTTTTTTCAAAATTTCTCAGATATTGCTCGTTTCCGTGTTAATACACGCAAATGGATCCTAGACGACTAACTCGACAAAGCGACGACCCTGCACTTCAAATGAATAGTCTCATTCCTACGGCCTTCGGCTCCCTGTATATCGGCGAGGGCGTCGTTGCACATGGCGTTGCCATTGTGCCGACACAAGCTCTAATTAACGGGAAATTCCACGGCACGATTGATGCAAGTGACATCCAGATACAAGCAAGGGGTATCGTCTCGGGCACAACCAAAGCTGAGTTCATCTCTGTAGATGGACAAATCAACGACATCGTACAAGCAACGAATACTTTGACTATCGGAAATAACGGAGCAGTTAGCGGTGATATTAGCTATGGAAGCCTTGAAATCGCAAAAGGTGGTGAGCTCATAGGCTCTTTGACACAAATCTAGCTCTTTCTTGTCAAAGCTAATGCAATGTTTGACGTACACATTAAATTCATTTTCCTAAAAACGCCGCAGATTCGGCACCGATTCACGTCGCATAACCAAAAACATATTTTTCCAGTCATACGTCATGAAATTTACCACGCTAGTTTGGTAGACAATACGTATGAATTTTTCGGCAAGTCATTCTCTGGATCAGTGAGCGTCGATGACTTTAATTACGCACTTCGGGAAGAATACATCGCAATAGTGACCGATGACTAAGTGCCATACGTGACGCTTCATAGCAGGAGGCTGAGAAGAGCACTAATGCGTTAGCGTTGGCTATCCTAGCCTGATTGGTCGGACTTGCTCAAATCGAGTAGTACGAATTGATAGAAGAAATCTGATCCGCGCGCCACCATCAACAAGCGCGGATCAAACAAAAAGTCGCCGGCATTTCCGGGATGGCCAGGCAGATACAGTTGGGTGGTCAGGATCTGCCCGCCTTTGCGCTGTACCTTGACGTGTAAATGTGGCGTTCGCCCGGGATATGCACCGGGGACCACTGTCTCAAGTACGAACTGACCTTTTCTGTCAGCGAACTGGTGACCGCGCAATCTGAATCCCTGATTATCGTATTCACCCTTCTCGTCACACTGCCAAAAATCCAGCAGTGCACCGGGAACAGGCTGGCAACGGGTATCAACCACCTGGCCCATCAGCCGCATTCGCTTGGCTTTCATACTCGGCTCGATCAGGCTGCTGCGCTCCGGCGATTGTGGCGTAAAAAATGGCCCAGCCATCTGTGGCGGGGTACTCCGGCCACACGATGGTGTTGCGGTCTGTTGCGCAGATGATTTTTGGGTGGTGAAGATAATCGGCGCCACCAGGCCTGCTTGCAAAAATAGCCCGCCTGAGATTTGCAACCAACGCCGCCGATTCGCTCCGCGTATATTCATTTCATCGACCTAGACTATTGAATACCAATGACCCAATTGGATTCCGTAGACACCACGCGTCATTAATGGCCCGATCCTGAGTACTGGCTGAGAACGCTTCGGTCGATCTCGCGAACGCTTCGCGTACCGGTCAAGGCCATCGACACGTCCAGCTCGTCGCGGATGATTTCAATCGCCTTGGTGACACCGGCCTGCCCGCCAGCGCCTAGCCCATAGATGTAGGCTCGTCCGATCATGCAAGAGCTCGCGCCATAGGCAAGTGCGCGCAGCACATCCTGCCCAGAGCGAACACCACCATCGAAAATGACTTCCGTCTTTCCCTGCACGGCGTCAA
>CAZLJL010000179.1:0-3938 GCA_964559785.1 uncultured Bifidobacterium sp. | reverse complement strand
GCTCGGCATTTGCTTCGGTGACTTCCAAGCCACTGTCTTGCATGGCTTGAATACCCGCCGCCATGCCAAAGTGGATGAAGGTATCCATATGCCGCGCTTCTTTGGCGGGAATGTAGTCTTCCACTTGAAAGCCCTTCACCTCACCGGCGAAGGTGGTTGCAAAGGCGCTGGCGTCAAATTTGGTGACAGTCGCAATGCCGGATTGACCGGACAGTAGCGCTTCCCATGCGGATGAAATTGTGTTGCCAACGGGGGATACGCATCCCAGTCCCGTGACAACGACACGGCGTCGAGGGGGGCGAGTCAAACAATACTCCTGGAGGACAAATTTGGCAGTGCGGGCGGGAAAGCTCAGGCCTTGACGTGCGCCTTCGCGTAATCGATAGCTTGCTGCACAGTCGTAATTTTTTCGGCTTGCTCGTCAGGGATTTCCATTTCGAACTCATCTTCAAGCGCCATGACCAGCTCAACGGTATCCAGCGAGTCAGCGCCGAGATCGTCAACAAACGATGACTCATTTTTGATATCAGCTTCGGCAACACCGAGTTGTTCAGCAACGATTTTTTTTACACGCGATTCGATGTCAGACATCTTCATCCTCCAGTGGGTAGTTATACGTTTAAGTGAAAGAATTCTATCAGGTTTGCGATACGGAACTTAAGTTTTGCCTTTTGTTTTTGCCAACATGGGTCTGGCATTTGATACTCTCAAAAAGGCAATTCATCAGCCCCCGCTCATGTACATACCGCCGTTGACATGCAGCGTTGTGCCAGTGATATAGCCGGCTTGGGGTGATGCGAGAAAGGACACACTGGCCGCAATATCCTCCGGCGTGCCGAAGCGTCCGGCCGGAATCTGCTGCAATAGCGCGGCCACCTGCTGCTCGGTCAGCGCTTTGGTCATGTCAGTGTCGATGAAGCCCGGCGCGATACAGTTGACCGTGATATTGCGGCTACCGATCTCGCGCGCCAGCGCACGGCTCATCCCGGCCACGCCCGCTTTGGCGGCGGCGTAGTTCATCTGACCCGCATTACCGGCTGAGCCCACGACTGAGGTGATATTGATGATCCGGCCATATTTGGCTTTCATCATGCCGCGCAACACCGAGCGCGACAAGCGCCCCACCGCGGTCAGATTGGTGGCAATCACGGCATCCCATTCCTCGTCTTTCATGCGCATTGCGAGTTGGTCTTGGGTGATGCCCGCGTTATTCACCAGAATCGAGACGCCGCCCATCTCTTTGCTGATCTCGTCAATCAACTCAGTGGATGCAAGCGCGTCATTGACATTTAATATGACACCACGACCCGCATCCGCACGCACGGCTTTCAAGTATTCGCTGATCGATGCAGCACCCGAGTCGGTCGTCGCGGTACCAATCACCGTGGCGCCATGCTTGGCGAGATCGATCGCAATCGCACGCCCAATACCGCGTGAAGCGCCAGTGACCAACGCAACTTGTTTATCGAGCATAGCGCTCATTTGCTTGCCTCCAGAACAGCCTCGAGTGATGCTTGATCATTGATTGCATCAGCGGTGATTTGTGTGTCAATACGCTTGACCAAACCACTGAGTACCTTGCCGGGACCACACTCGATGACTCGGGTGATACCTAATGCTGACATTTTCTGAACCGACTCGACCCAACGCACTGGTGCGGCAGCTTGCCGAACGAGCGCGTCTTTGATCGCTGCCGCATCAGTCTCGATTGCCACATCTACATTATTGATGAGCTGAATGCTCGGCGCTACGAAGTTCACCTTCGCAAGGTAATCACGCAAACGATCAGAGGCTGGCTTCAATAACGATGAATGAAATGGTGCTGATACGGGCAGCGGTAACGCGCGCTTGGCGCCTTTGGATTTTGCGATCTCACAGGCTCGTTCAACTGCCGACTTGTGTCCGGCAATCACCACCTGAGCCGGCGCATTGAAATTCACGGGCTCGACCACCTCGCCCTGCGCAGCTTCGACGCAAGCAGCGCGTACGTCGTCGTCCGACAAACCCAAGATGGCTGCCATACCGCCCTGACCGACGGGTACCGCCTCTTGCATTGCCTGCGCGCGAAAACGCACGAGCGGCACCGCATCACGGAAATCGATCACGCCGGCGGCAACCAATGCCGAATACTCACCCAGGCTATGCCCCGCCACCAAGGTGGGAACTGCACCACCTGCCGCAATCCACGCACGATAGAAAGCGACCGCCGATGCCAGCATTACCGGTTGGGTATTGGTGGTGAGATCGAGGTCTTCCTTCGGACCTTCGGCCATTAACTTGGCGAGATCAAGCTGCAGTGCATCCGATGCCTCGGCAATGGTGTCAGCCACCACCGGGTTACCAGCGAAACCATTCAGCATGCCGATGGCTTGCGAGCCCTGCCCGGGAAAAACAAATGCAGTTGCGTTCATGTTAGGCGCTCTTTGTTACTTGGTTTTTCACAGTCGCACCAGGGCGGCGCCCCAGGTGAAGCCGCCACCAACACCCTCCATCAGGATGTGCTGTCCGGCTTTGATTCGACCATCACGCATCGCGACATCCAATGCCAGCGGAATCGATGCTGCGGAGGTATTACCATGTTGATCCACCGTGACCACCATTTTTTCCAGCGGCAGTCCGAGTTTTTTTGCAGTGCCCTGCATGATGCGAATGTTTGCCTGATGCGGGATCAGCCAGTCGACCTGCGACGCCTGCATACCCGCAGCCTCAAGGGTTTCATTGGCGACTTGCTCCAATACCGAGACCGCAAGTTTGAATACCGCTTGTCCATCCATGGTGAGGAAGGCGCTACCGCTCACAGCACCACCACTCATGTGACCGGGTACACAAAGAATGTCGGTATGGCGACCATCAGCATGCAACTTCGCAGCGAGAATACCGGGCTGATCAGATGCGGTCATCACAACCGCCCCTGCACCATCACCAAACAACACGCAGGTAGTTCGGTCATTGAAATCGAGAATGCGGGAGAAGACTTCAGCACCAATCACCAAGACACGCTTGTGCATGCCGGATCGAATGAAACTGTCTGCTGCAGCCACCGCATACACAAAGCCACTACAAACCGCTTGCACATCGAGCGCGGCGCAATTATTCGAGATGCCAAGCTTGCGCTGAACCACACAGGCGGTGCTCGGGAAGCCACCTAAGTAATCGGGTGTCGAGGTGGCGAGAATAATCAGATCAATGTCATCTGGCGTCAGCTTCGCCATCTGCAGTGCATTTTGTGCGGCGCTGACCGCGAGATCACTGGACAACACTCCATCGTCCGCAAAATGGCGCGCGGAAATACCGCTGCGTGAGACGATCCACTCGTCTGAGGTCTCGAGGCCACGCTCGGCAAGCATCGCCGCCAAGTCTTGGTTAGTAAGACGACGAGGCGGCAAACAACTACCAGTGCCAACGATTCGGGAATAGGTGGTCATACCAGTTTAGGTGAATTGGGCTCTGCGCCCGCCGATTGCGGCATCAGTTCGCCAATCGTGGCTTCGATACGAGACAGCACATCATGACGCGCTGCCTCGAACGCACGCCGGATTGCCCATTCGAAGCCGTAGGCACTTTCGCCGCCGTGGCTCTTGAACACCAAACCACGCAAGCCCAGCAAGCTTGCGCCATTGTAGCGGGAGGGATTCAGTCGCTGCGAAATTCGGCGCAGCGCACCTTGCGCCAGCAGCGCACCCAGCATATTCAGCCAACCCTTCTTGAGCTCGGTGACCAACACCCCTTTTATCAGGCGACCCAGGCCCTCGGCGGCTTTCAGGGTGACATTACCAACGAAGCCATCGCACACGACAATATCGGTAGTGCCTTCGAAAATGTCATTGCCCTCGACATTGCCATAAAAATTGATCAAGCCCTTCTCATGGTCGGCACGCAGTAACTCTGCGGTTTGCTTCACCAGCTCATTACCTTTGATGTCTTCTTCGCCGACATTC
>CAZLJL010000178.1:0-4028 GCA_964559785.1 uncultured Bifidobacterium sp. | reverse complement strand
TGGCACCGAAGATTTAATCAGTCCGCTTCGCTTCAGTCTGTCTCGGAATAATAACTTGGGGACAGATATGACCGAATCTAAATTTCAACAATTATGCAACGATGTCTGCGAACTTATTAAAGATAAGCGCGCCGATAGCCTCGTCAGTACCGGTTACCTGGAATTACGCGGCATACCTCACAGGATTTTTTTCGACGAAGTACTGGCACCAGATACGGTCGTCTGCCTGTCCGAACTTGGCATCATCGGCCAAGAAGACCGAGAGCAGAAATTAGAGACTCTACTCGGCATGAATCTGTTCAGTCATAGCGGATTCCCGATAGCCTTCGGTATCGATCCCACTAGAGAAAAAGCCGTCTGCATCCGGCATTTCGATGGCTTGGCCAGTTTATCGGCGAACGAGCTTGCTGATCATCTCAATCAGATGTCGGATTATGCATGCCGCCTGCAGCAGGAGATCGCATTAGCGCCAACACCAACTATTCCCCGCGACCCGCAGGGTATCAACCATGCCATCGCTTGAGGAGAAGCGCCATGTCTATGCCCACGATACCCCGCCCAAACGAGAGTGCTTATCTGCCCACATGGGAATCCTTGGGAACCGACCGATGGGGGATGCTGCCGTTACATTTTCCGAACACCACGTCGTTACCGATGCCACCGGCGTCGCCTCAGCATAATCGTGGCCCAACGACAGCGAATATCAACGCGGTGGATAACGCCGTTGAAATTGCCTTGGTTAGCGCCAAAAAGCTGGAAAATTATATCGAGCAAGTATTAAAACAATTACATCAGGATCGCCAAGGTTCAGAGACCATCGACAAGATTATCCGACTACGCAGAGAAGAATCGGACTTATGTGAGTATCTAGCTGATCTCGACGAAAAACACCGTCGATGCAAGCAACCTAGAGAGTCATCTCAACTACACGCACCATTCCAACACGAGCTGTGGACACAAGATGATGATCGGGAGGTAGCGAACGGACTAATTCGCCTGGACCAGCTATGTACTGAACTTACCAGTGAGGTTCGGCACTTGCAATCGACATCAGACAGTTCCTCTGCTACCAAGACGACCGACCAGCTACCGAGCACGAGAGCCCCAAGGCAGCAGGACGATGACGATACTGACCTGTTACCGCTGCCAACTTATACCGGCCCACTTTGGAAAGCAGCCCCGTCCAATTCCGACCTACCCGCTGACAAGAAGACTGCACAGCATCCTGACTCAGATGAAATCGTCACAGTTGACGATCGTAGTCATCAACGACATAAAAAAACCAAGCAGGCCGATGATGAGGCCAGCGACATAACAGTCGGAACGGCTAGCTCGAGAAGTTCGACCGAATCGATCGATGAAGAAACACTGGCTGAGAATGATGTCGAGATCGATATGCGTCCAGCGTCATGTATGTCAGAGGCCACTAAAAATCTGAAGGAGGCCTTCGAGACATACTGGAAGAACTACCAAGATGACGTCAATGACAGCCCCAAAAAGGTCATGGCATGGAACGCGCTCGCCGGGGCCGTGGCATATTTGTCATCCTTTGGCGTGGCCAATACCCTCGCACGCCCCATTCCGGTTGCCGGCGCTCTCGTCGTTCCTTTTGTAGCCGCGCCACTGCATACCTTCGTAGCAGGTCCGCTCGCCGGCATGCTACGCGCAAAGACTTGGACTAATCCGCAGCTAAATGAGTGGCTTTACCATCAGCGCATCAAGGGGCGCTTGGCCGGCGATGTCTACCGGACAAAAACTGAACTACAGCTCAAGGAAAAATTTCCAGTAAAAGCTGATGACGGTTCACATACTTATGTCACCGCAGAAAAATATCTCGAAAAGAACCAGATCTCTGATGCTGCGCGGGCTCAATTACGGCAGACCGAAGACTTACCTTTTACCGCATTCACTGCATCCTACATCGTGAGGAACTCACTGCTGGAAGTCGATAGGGGATTAGCCAATCCGAATGCCTACTGGCCACCGCAAACCACGCCGTCACCGGAAGCAATACCAGCCCCGGCACCTGCCCCGAGTGGTCCGCTCGCACCTCAGCCAGCGCCCTCAAGTACCCTCGGAGGCTCTGCTTTCATCACTAATAAAACGGCCGAAGGCTGGGCCTCTGACTTCACACTACAACATGTTTTCGGGTCGCTAGCCGGTGCCTTGACGATGATGGTTTCGCAGCAAATGCGAGAGACGCTTGCGCCAGAGACTGGTGGAGAGGCAAAGATTACCAAGCCTATCCATGCCTGGAAACTCGAGAATGACTTCTACGAATCCTACAAGCGAGATCTGGAATCCGCACTACAGAACGCTAAGGACGGGCCATATAAAACACAACTCACCGACGAATTACAACGCGTAGAAAAAAACCTCTCCATTACATCGCAGAAAACATCGTTCTGGAAACTCTTCAGCTACGAAGTTGGCCTAATCTGGCAGGAAAAGCGAACCGCCGTTGCAGGTGATCCCGAACAACCCGGAAAAAGAATCGAAGCGGTGGCGGATTGCTTTGGCAAGTGGGTTTCACTGCTGCCGTTCGCTATTGCCGCTTCGCTGGCACAGAACCTCGCCTCGGGTCCTGCTTCAAGTCGTGCCGCTGCAGTGGGTCTAGTAGCCACTCGCATGATAGCGGCTCCGCTATTTCTAATCGCCCCGCCAGGGTGGATGAACCGGCTGGACTATGCTGCCTGGCTACGTCGAACAGTAGGCGAACATAAGGGAAGACGCAGTGCAATGCTCCACGAAGAAAGGACGCAAACCAGCTCAGATGAGTCAGAGCGCTCTGCTTCACCTCGTAGAAATATCGATGTCACCACTAACGTGAGCGGGATAGTTTCAGACACCAATAACCAACCGGGGCAAGACGATACAGCCTCAGACTACATCATTCCCTTCGATGACGATTGAGTCGACGACTCGGACGACGCCGCTAGTCACTCAACCTGATCAGCGGTCAAAGCCCCATCGATAAGCTCAATCCAATGCCTCACAGGCGTCGAAGTACCCGACTGTAAATGTGCCAGACATCCAATATTCGCTGAGACGATTACCTCGGGGCTCACGGCCTCGAGGTTTTTTATTTTGTTGTCCCTTAATTGATAAGACAACTCGGGCTGCGTAACCGAATAGGTACCCGCCGAGCCGCAGCAAAGATGGCTGTCGGCACACAGCTTCACGTCTACGCCGCAAGCGCGCAGCACGCTCTCGACCTTGCCCCGTATCTGCTGACCATGCTGTAGCGTGCAAGGGGGATGGTAGGCAACTCGCTTGCTTATCTTGCCTGCCAGCTTCTGGGTCAGCGATTCTTCGAACGCCGGCATGATCTCCGATAGATCTTTGGTCAGCGCTGAAATGCGCCTCGCTTTGTCGGCATATTCCGGATCAGCCTCGAGTAAGTGCCCGTACTCCTTGACCGTAACCCCACAGCCCGATGCGGTCATCACGATCGCCTCAGCACCTGCTTCTACGTGAGGCCACCAGGCATCGATATTGCGCCGCATATCGGCAAGCCCACCCTGCTGGTCATTCAAGTGATAACGAATCGCGCCACAACACCCAGCTCGTGATGCAACCACCAGCTCTATGCCAAGTGCATCGAGTACACGCGCCGTAGCCGCATTGATGTTAGGCGACATTGCTGGCTGCACGCAGCCATCCAGCAGTAGCATCTTGCGCGCATGCGTGCGCGAAGGCCACTGACCCGCGGCGCGTGCCTCGGGTACTTTATTTCTGAGCACCTCCGGCAGTAACGGCCGCACCACCTGACCGATCTTCATCGCGGTATCAAATAGCGGCTTGCGCGGCAAGGCTTCCTTAAGCGCGGTACGCACCAATTGCTGCGCAAAGGGGCGCTGCACTTGCTGTTCAACGACATCACGCCCGATATCGATCAGCCGCCCATAGTTCACACCCGAAGGACAGGTCGTTTCACAATTGCGGCAGGTGAGGCAGCGATCGAGATGCAATTGGGTTTTTTCGGTAGCTGGCTTGCCTTCAAGAACTTGCTTGATCAGGTAGATACG
>CAZLJL010000177.1:0-4041 GCA_964559785.1 uncultured Bifidobacterium sp. | reverse complement strand
TCGCTCACCTGGGGTGGCCCTGGCAGCGACAACAGCACAATATCGGCCTGCGCCGCGGCTTTAACTGGATCATCGCACCACTGCGCGCCCAAGGTCGCTAGCTCATCGGGAAGTCCAGGCCGCGCATCATGCACCGACACCGCGTAGCCATGGCGCGCAAGGTTGACTGCCATCGGCCGACCCATGTTGCCGATGCCGATGAACAGAAGCGGGCGTGTCATATTTTATGAAATTCGAAGAAATGTGAACCGATGCCATTCTGACGATCAAACTGGAAACCATTATCTGCTAGTAACGCCAGCGCGTCGTCTAGCGGATACACACGGTAACGAATGGTCTGCGCCATTAATGTCTCGCCGTGATCGCTGAGGTAATAGTGCTTGGTAAACCCATGGTCGGCTGGTTCGATTTTCTGGGAATAGACGTAGCCATTCTTGATCGGACGCTGGTAGTCATGGTGCGGACCTTGTATGCCAAGTAATAAGCGACCGCCCGAATGCACATGACCTGCTACGCGCTCGATGCCGCTGCAGTTATCTTCATGCTCGGGTAAATGACTGACCATGAACGGCTCGTTCTCGCCATCGACCACGAAGTACCAGACACCGCCATACGAAAATGCCAAATCGTAGGTGGCTTGCAAATCAAACTGAGTCACGTTATGCCGCTGCAGCGAGACATTCGGATAGGGCTGCAAACGCTCGGATGCAATACTGAGCATCGCAGAGGTCAGATCAATGCCGGTAACTTTCGGAATCTTGGGGTGACGCGTCACGAGTTCTTGCAGGATCAATCCGGTACCGCAGCCTAGCTCAAGCACATTGTCGAACTGGCCCTGATTGACAATGTTGTCTACGATTTTCTGGTAATCGTAGTAGCCGGACGTCATGATTAAATCGTAGTACGCCGACATATTGGTGTAATCGCCCATGCCCTCCTCGGCCTCGTCTCCCGCTCCGGTCTGGGTGCCGGGCTAGGTTATTTATTTATTAATTTATTGTTGAAATATGATGCAGGCGTGCAGTGTTGAACTTTTCTGCGCTCTGGTCAACAGCAGAATCGAGCAAAAACGTCTTGTTTTCACTTAAAAGCCGAACACCAGGAACCTGCTGCGCGAAGTAGATGGTAGGGCGGCAGCATTGCAGACAGTGCTGACGAAGAGCAGGTTGATACCAAGGCCGTTAGCCACTTGACGAGGTAATTTCCAAACGTGCGCGCTCCAGCTCGGCCAGCATGATCGCTTGCAGCGTTGGATTTTGTACACCGGTAGCAGTGGCGAATTTTTCGACCCAATCAAAAAAATCGACGCGCTGCTTCTCATCCCAGGGTGATGGCGGGGTGGGTGTCGCCAGATTGCGCACACTGGCGACCAATTGTGCGAGCTTCAGCAATTTGGCACGGCGCGACATGTAAGGCGCGATCGTCACCCGTAGTGCCTTGCGTGTACCACGCGAGAGTCTTGGGTTATCCGTCACCTCCGCCACGATGCAAGCCACTTCACTGCCAAACACCGAGGCAATGTCAGTTTCGGTCACAGCACCAAATTGCAGCATGTCATGCAGCATCGCGCCGGCCAATAAAAAGGGATCGGACTCCCCTGCCTCCTGCAACATCTGTACGACGTCAGACGGATTGAGAATGCAGTGCATGCCCGCCTCTGGCGCAATCGGACGCTCGGCACCGTTGCGGCCACGGAACGCGATGGCCTTTTCCAGTACCGATGTACCGCTGGCTGGCGCTTTAACTGTCTTCGCAGAGTTCATTGTCTGATCATAGCTGGTCTATTATGACGACGTCGATATCACGCCGTCACATCCGTAACGCCACTCCGTATGCAAGCCCCGCGCCCCGACACTGTCAAACGTTACCTGAAACAGCCGCTGGTACGACTCAGCACGATTTCTTGGCGCGATCTGATCATGGTACTACTACCAGTTCTCGCATTGACCATGTTGCTCGGCTGGCTGACTGTGAAGCTGATTCGGCCGGCGCCGCCGGATCGCGTTGTAATACTCGCTGGGCCCGCAGATGGCAGCTTTCACACCACAGCGCAGCGCTACGCAAAAATCATCGGCACCCATGGAATTCGGGTCGAGGTCAGGGAGACTGACGGCTCTGTCGAAAATCTTCAGCGCTTGCTAGACGCAAAACAAATAGCGGATGTCGGTTTCGTTCAAACCGGCCTCGCCGATGATGATCAGGCCCCCGGCCTGCTTTCCTTGGGAACCATGTATGTGCAACCAATCATGGTGTTTTACCGCGGCGTACAGCGCATCGAACGACTCACACAGCTGAAAGGCAAACGTATCGCCATCGGCCCTGATGGCAGCGGTACCGCCGTGATCGCCACCAAGATGCTGGCCGAGAACGGTATGGACCAGAAAAGCGCGAAATTGCTCGAATTGGATAGTGACGATGCAATTGCTGCGCTGCTGGCGCGTAAGGTTGACGCTGTATTTGTCACTGGCGAGCAGCTCAGGGGTAAAAAAGTACGCGAGCTGGTTCGCAAGCCTGGCATTCAAATGATGAGCTTTCGCCAAGCCGATGGCTATCAGCGACGCTTGCCGTTTCTGTCTCGACTGGTGGCGCCCGAAGGTAGTTTCGATTTGGGTCGTAACCTGCCGCCGCAAGACATAGATTTGTTCGGCACACCGGTGGAATTGATCGCGCGTGAAGGACTACATCCGGCGATCTCCGATCTGCTGATTGCCGCAGCACGCGAGGTCCATGGCAAGGCTGGTATGTATCGCAAGGCGGGCGAGTTTCCGGCACCAATCGAGCATGACATTCCTATCAGCGAAGAGGCGCGACGCTATTACACCTCCGGTGCGCCTTTTCTCTACAAAAGGCTACCGTTTTGGCTGGCAAGTCTGGTCGACCGAATCGCGCTAGTCTTGCTGCCGCTACTGATCGTCGTGGTCCCGGCAACGCGTATGGTGGCGCCGCTCTACCAGTGGCGTATGCGTTCGCGAATTTACCGCTGGTACGGCGCGCTGATGACGCTGGAACGCGCCATGCTGGCGAATCCGGATGAGGATGAGCGCCAACGTTTGTTCAAACAGCTGGAGGAAATCGAAGACTCAGTCAACCGGCTGATCCTGCCATTGGCCTTTGCCGACCAGCAGTATGTCCTGCGCGAACATATCGCGATGGTGAGGGCGCGCATCGACTCCCGGTCGGCTACGCCAGCGCCGCAACCCGCTGGGCTTGTCTGAGGCCCTGGTCAGGCTGCAGGCAATATCTTTTTGGATCTTGGGACACTAGGTAACAAAGCTTTTTGGTGGCACAATTTGGCGCTTCTGCAACCCCACCTGATTCGCTCTACCCACCGGCGCCTCGCATGAAGCAAGAGAACTCTCCCGATCTACCCGACGCACCCGAAGAATCCGAGCAGCCCGGCAACCTGAAACAGCGGCTTCACCAGCACTTGAAGAATGAGGTCTATTGCAAGCTGGGCGTTTCGACGATTCACGGGGTGGGTGTGTTTGCGCTGCGCGACATCCCCAAGGGCACACTACCCTTGAAGAGCATGGTCTCTCGCAAGGAGAAGAAATTTTCCCGCTCCGAACTGAAAGAAATTCCAAGCAGCGTGCGCAAGCATTTGGCCGATTTTTGCCTGGTCGAGAGCGGGCGGGTAGCCGTGCCGGAAATCGGCATGAACGCAGTGAATATCTCAGTCTATTTGAACCACTCGAAGACACCCAACCTGTTCTTCAATAAAGCTGAGGTGCTTGAGGCGCTAAGAGACATCGCGCGCGGCGAAGAGCTGACCATCGATTACGACGTCAGCTTCGGAGAAGAGCACGTATTCGGCGACAAGGAGCTTGCCGCCGATGACGAACCTAAGAGCGACCGCGCCTGAACGACTTCAGGCGGCGCAGTCGCTCAGCGCTTCCTCGTTGCGGTAGATCCGGTTCAAGTCCTCAGGACGGAAGTCGATCTTTAGCGGCGATGTCGGGTCAGTTGCCAACGGATGCTGGGGATCGACCAGCGCCATCGCATAGATCGGCTCGTAGTCAGTCACGAACAGCGACTTGTAGC
>CAZLJL010000176.1:0-4083 GCA_964559785.1 uncultured Bifidobacterium sp. | reverse complement strand
CAGATCGAGCACGGGCTCGCGACCATGACCTTCAGCGCACCGGAGCGCGCTAATGTGCTGGATTTGGCCATGGCGCGTGCGTTCGCCTCGGCCGTGCAGACCATTGCATCAGATGCCTCGGTACGTGCGGTGCTGATCACGGGTGAGGGTAAGCAGTTCTGTGCGGGAGGCGACATCAATGCCTTTGCCGATACCTCGCGTCCCTTGACCCAAGTCCTTGAGGAACTACTCGACCCGGTACTCGAGGCAATGAAGCTGCTGACTTTGTTGCCGATGCCGATTGTGTGTGCCATCAACGGTCCGGTCGGTGGGGGTGGGATTGGGTTTGCGCTGTGCGGAGATATCGTGCTGGCGGCTGAGTCGATGAAACTACGGGGTGGTTACTCTGCGATCGGTCTGACGCCCGATGTCGGTGGCTCGTGGTTCATTACCCGTCGTGCCGGCGCGGCCAAGGCGAAAGAAGTGTTTCTGACGAACCGGCCGTTTACAGCAGCAGAATGCCGTGCGGTTGGTTTGGTGGACGAAGTGTACCCAGACCACGAACTACAGGACAAAGCGCGCGCCATGGCGCAGAAACTCGCGCAGGGTCCAAAGCAAGCTCTGGCACGTATCAAGAGCCTGATCGAGGCTGCGCAGCACCATGGCTTGCATGCTCACTTTGATATGGAGCGCGAGACTATGCTCGCCTCTGGTGCGACCGATGATGCGCGCGAAGGTATCCGTGCCTTCTTGGAAAAGCGTGCGCCGAAATTTTCATGAACCGAACAAGGGCCAGACAAATGAAAGCTGTAGTGTGCAAAGCGTGGGGCCCGCCAGATTCACTGTGCGTTGAGGTATTACCCGAGCCACAGCCTAACGCGGGCGAGGTATTGGTGGATATCATGGCCGCAGGAGTCAATTTCCCTGATGTCCTGATCATTCAAAACAAATACCAGTTTCGGCCTGAGCTGCCGTTCACACCGGGTAATGAGCTCTCTGGTTTGGTACGGGCGGTAGGTGAGGGCGTCGAGGATTTCAAGTTCGGTGATCGGGTGTTCGGCTTCGTACCTCAAGGCGCGTTTGCCGAGCAGCTGGTGGTCCCTGCCAATGCGCTGTTTAAAATGAACGAGAGCATGGACTTCGATGGTGCCGCAGCTTTTACGCTGACCTATGGCACTTCCTATCATGCACTTGTAGATCGTGCGCAACTAAAAGCCGGTGAGACCTTGCTCGTGCTCGGTGCTGCGGGTGGTGTGGGTTTGGCCGCGGTTGAGATTGGTAAAGCGGTCGGTGCGCGCGTGATTGCGGCGGCTTCAACCGATGAGAAGCTCGCTATCTGTCGTTCGCATGGTGCTGACGAGGTCATTAACTACAGCAGCGAAGATCTGCGCGCTGGAATAAAACGAACCACCGGTGGTCAGGGCCCGGATGTGATCTACGACCCCGTGGGTGGTAATTACACCGAGGCAGCGTTTCGTTCCATCGGCTGGCGCGGTCGTTATCTCGTGATCGGTTTTGCGAATGGCGAAATCCCCAAGCTGCCGCTCAATTTGCCACTACTGAAGGGTGCTTCGGTGGTGGGTGTGTTCTGGGGAGATTTTGTGCGTCGTGAGCCGCAGGCTAATGCAGCTGCGATGCGTGAGCTGGTGCAGTGGCACGAAGAGGGCAGAGTGCGCCCGCACGTATCCGCCACCTACTCGCTGGCGGACACGCCGCTTGCGCTCAACGACATGGCCTCCCGCAAAGTGACCGGCAAAATCGTCATCAGGACCCGCGCATGAATTTCACTACGCTCGAGATCGTTCAGCAGCAGCATGTTGCGACGATCTGGATGAATCGCCCCGATGTGCGTAATGCCTTCGATGAGCAAAGCATCGCCGAGCTGACGCAAGCGTTTCATGCACTCGACCAAGACCGCGACGTGAGGGTGATTGTGCTCGGTGCGCGCGGTTCTGCCTTTAGTGCCGGTGCGGACTTGAACTGGATGAAGCGCGTAGCGGGCTATACCGAAGCCGAGAATCGCGCAGACGCGCAGGCCTTGGCTGAGATGCTGCATGTAATTTATCAATCCAGTAAACCAACGATTGCGCGTGTGCAGGGCGATTGCTACGCGGGTGGTAATGGTCTGGTAGCAGCCTGCGATATCGCGATTGCTGCCGAAGGTGTGGAGTTTTGTTTGACCGAAGTGAGGTTGGGTTTGATACCGGCCACTATCGGGCCGTATGTGATCCGTGCCATGGGTGAGCGCGCAGCGCATCGCTATTTTTTGACGGCGGAGCGATTCAATGCACTCGAGGCTTATCGCTTGGGCTATGTCCATCAAGTGGTTGCTGCTGAAGCGCTGGATGAAGCCGTCACAAAAATGACGCACCATCTACTCGCCGGTAGTCCGCATGCGATTGATGAATCCAAACGCCTGATTCGCGAGATCGCGAGTGAGCCGATTGATCAGCACCTCATCGCCGATACCGCGCGCCGTATCGGTGAGGTACGCGTTGCGCCCGATGGTCGCGAGGGGATTGCAGCATTTCTGGAGAAGCGCAAGCCCAGCTGGCTAACGCGCTAAGCATCATGCCCTCAGTGTCATCATCATTGCTGGACGGTCTACAGCAAAAGCTGCACGAGCTTGATGCGCAGCATTTGATACGGCAACGTCGTATCGTCAGCACCCCACATGCGCCTAGCATGACTGTTGACGGACGACCCATGGTGGCGTTTTGCAGTAATGATTACCTTGGGCTGGCGGCAGACCCGCGGGTGATCGAGGCCTTGCAACAAGGGGCTGCCATCTATGGTGCAGGGAGTGGTGCTTCGCATTTGATCAGCGGTCATTCTGCAGCGCATGCAGCGCTGGAAGACAAGCTGGCTGAATTTCTATCGCCATTCGTACCTGGTAGTCGTGCGCTGTATTTCTCGACTGGATATATGGCGAATCTGGCGCTGATCTCTGCGTTGGCCGGTAAAGACGCAGAGATTTTTTCTGAAGCATTGAATCACGCATCATTGATTGATGGTGCGCGTTTGGCACGTGCCAAACTCAGCGTCTACCCGCATCGCGACTTACAGGCCTTGGGCGAGCAGCTGACGCAAAGCTGTGCCAAAGACAAACTGGTAATTACCGATGCTGTATTCAGTATGGATGGCGATATCGCGCCACTACGTGAACTATTAGCGCTGTGCGAGCGACACGGTGCATGGTTGCTGGTGGATGATGCACACGGCTTTGGAATACTGGGTGATCAAGGACGTGGCGTACTAGAGCACTTGGCATTGAGTTCGCCGCAATTGATTTATATGGGCACGCTCGGTAAGGCGGCTGGGGTAGCGGGTGCGTTTGTCGCGGCGCATGAGACAGTCATCGAGTGGTTAGTACAACGTGCGCGTGGCTACATTTACACGACTGCGTCGCCACCCGCAGTGGCGCATGCGCTGCTCACAAGTATCGACATTATCGGCAGTGAAGAGGGTCGGCAGCGGCGTACACACTTGAAGCATCTGATTGCAGGTCTGCGTGAGCGACTGACGCTCAAACGATGGCAGCTGCTACCGTCAGAGACCGCGATTCAGCCAGTGATCATTGCCGACAATGCTGCCACCATCGCGACCGGGCAGGCGCTCATGGCGCAAGGATTTTGGGTAGGTGCGATTCGCCCGCCGACTGTACCTGTGGGAACCGCACGGTTACGGATTACGCTATCAGCCGCCCACAGCGAGACGCAGGTAGATCAACTTGCGACAACATTACTTTCTATCGAGATGAATGTAAGGTGAATCGATGAGCTTGAGATTTTCATGTTTTATTACAGGCACCGACACGGGTGTTGGCAAGACGCTGATCACTGCAGCCATGCTGAATGCTTTAGGCAGGCTTGGTCTGCAAGCGGTGGGTATGAAGCCGGTCGCAGCCGGTACGCTAATGCGCGATGGCGCACAGTGGAATGAAGATGTCGCGCTACTCGCCGAGCAGTCCACCCTCGCTTTGGACGCGCAGTTGACGACGTCTTACTTGCTGAAAGAGCCCTGTGCGCCGCATGTCGCGGCCAAGCTGGAGGATGTCACCATAGCCCCGGCGGTACTGGGTCAGGCGTATCAGCAAGTGGCGGC
>CAZLJL010000175.1:0-4140 GCA_964559785.1 uncultured Bifidobacterium sp. | reverse complement strand
GCTTTTTCTTGTCAGCCAGATGCACCCTACCTCACGGTTCAGCGCTGCCTGCTGCTGAACGAAGCGCTGATCGAGGCACATGCCCGAATCGCTGAGCTGGAAGCGAGAGAAGTATCGGCAGCGTCACCACGTGCTTCCGCCACGCCGAGCGCGCCGCCGAATGGATGGCTTGCCAGTGCCGCTTTACACGCAAAAATGTGGCAAGGACTTGCCCGAAGCTTCGCGCGAGCGAATTGAGTTTTAAAGGTCGCTGGATCCCGGCCTGCGTCGGGATCCATAGATTCAATTGAAACTGCAAGCGACCGAACCGAGTGTGAGGAAATTAGCCTCAACACGATCGCCCGGCTTAACCGCCACTGGCACCCGGCATGTACCGGTCGTGACCACCTGACCCGGCTCACAACTTATTCCGAGCCCGGAAAGTTCATTCACCAACCAAGTCAACGCGACACGCGGGTCACCAAGTACATTTCTGCCGAAACCAGATTCGACGATCTCGCCATTCAATCGCACCTCGATGGCTTGGTTCACATAGTCGAACCCTCGCCAATCATCCGCCCGTGGTCCAATGACATACAGATTGGCACAAGCATTATCGGCAATCAGCTGCGCCTCACCGGCTTGAACGAAGTCGTTGTAACGCGAGTCCGGCACCTCGATTGAGGGATGCACACAAGCCACTGCATCGAGTACCTCGTCCAACGTATATAGTCGCGTTATCGGTGACAGCGCTTTCCCAAAACGGAAGGCAAACTCAATCTCGGCAACGCCCATCAGATTGTTTTTCAGCGTGACGCTCGCACCATGACGCAACACGCGATCGGTATACAAGCGCCCAGCCAGTGGGCCATTGACGGCAATATGACGCTGGCCCTCAACACTCGTCGCAGCGATCTTCCATCCGAACAGCGCATGCTGCTGCTTTGCTTCCAATGCCTGCTGCACCGCATAGCCCTCGGCACGGTTACTCGGCCGACACCCCAAAGGCAAGCCATCACAACGCATGCGTTGCTGCCAAAGCGCTAGCAGCGCGGCAGCAGCTTGATCGATATTTTCAGCGGTGTACATCAATAGCCTCCCTGCTCACTGTCGACGCATCAGGCTCTGGCAAGCGACGCACCATCAGCAGCGCCAACAAGCTGATGATGGCCATACCCGACAAGTAATAGCCGACGAATGGCAGACCGAAATTAGTAGCCAACCATGTCGCGATATAGGGGGCACCCGAGGCACCGAGAATCCCAGCAAGGTTGAACGCGAGTGATGCACCGGTGTAGCGCACCTCCACCGGAAACAAGCTCGACATCAATGCCCCCAGCGGACCGAAGCTGGCACCCATCAGCGCCATCCCAATCGATAGCGCAATCACGGTTGAAACACTCCCCGCTTGCAACATGGGACCCAGTAGTAAACCCAGCAGCACGATACCGATTGTCCCGATCATCAGTCCCGCTGTACGACCACGACGATCCGTGAATCGCGCGGACAGCGGAATGCACAGCGCAAAAAATACCGTCGCAATCAATTGCAATACCAAAAATTCTTGACGCGCATAGCCGAGTGATCGCGTAGCCCAGCTCAGGGTGAATACGGTCATCAGATAGAACAATACAAACTGCCCCATCCCGGTCAGGCTACCTAGCACCAATGCGCGCGGGTAGCGCGTTAGCACTTCCAGAATCGGTACTCGGACGCGTTCATGCCGCGCCAATACCGCACGAAATTCTGGTGTCTCAGCAATACTCAGTCGAACATACAAACCAACCAGTACCAGCAGTGCGCTGGCAACAAATGGAATACGCCAACCCCAGGCAAGAAAATCTGCTTCTGGTAATTGGGTCGTCAGCAGCAGAAATACCGAGCCTGACAAAAAGAAACCGATCGGCCCACCTAGCTGAGGAAACATGCCATACCAGGCGCGTCGTCCCTGCGGCGCATTCTCTGTTGATAGAAGGATTGCCCCACCCCACTCACCACCGAGCCCGAGACCCTGACCAAAACGCAGTACCGCGAGCAATATCGGCGCCGCGATACCAATGGATGCATAGGATGGCAGCAAGCCAATCAGCACCGTCGATAAACCCATCGTCAGCAAAGACGCAACCAACGTCGCTTTGCGACCGATACGATCACCAAAATGACCAAACAATGCGGAACCTACCGGACGGGCAACGAAGGCTAGCCCAAAGGTAGCCAGTGATTGGAGCGTCGCCAGCGTGCCGTCTGAAGTGGGGAAAAATAGCGCGGGGAAGACCAGTACCGCTGCCGTCCCAAAGATATAGAAATCGAAATATTCGATCGTGGTCCCGATCAGGCTCGCAAACAGCACTCGCCTTGGCGAGTTAGTGGGCTGCCCTGCAGGATGATCAGTGCGCTCGCCGGAGGCAGCAGACTCGTGCATAGTCGTCTCGTTAGGTCTTATTATGCGGGGCGTAAGTCACCGCTTTATCGATAACCACCGCACGAGAATACCTGTTTGTGCCGCATACTGATGCGCGGCTATCATGCGCTAGCGTTGAGAGATCATGCCAGCCGGGTGTCATAGCGTCAATTTCGATTGCTGCGGCCCAGCCCGAAGAATTTTCATCAAACGATAATGGAGAGCGTGATGCGGCTATTTGCTGGCTTTACCGAGCGACTAATCCGTACCAGTGGTGCGACCATCAAGGTTGCTTACGCTGGTCAGGGTGAACCCGTGTTACTACTACATGGCTACCCGCAAACGATGGCGTGCTGGCATGAGATCGCCCCCAAGCTGGCGAAGCACTACACCGTGATTTGCGCCGATCTACGCGGCTACGGTGGCTCATCGAAGCCTAAGGGACTCGCCGATCATTCAAACTATTCCAAGCGCGCGATGGCGCAAGACATGGTCGAGGTGATGGCGAAGCTCGGCCACCATCGCTTTCACCTAGTGGGGCATGACCGCGGCGGTCGGGTTGCGCATCGGCTCGCCAAAGATCACGGTGACTGCGTACATACCCTCACCGTACTCGACATCTCACCGACCCTGAAAATGTTCGAAAGTACCGACCTGCGCTTTGCGACTGCCTATTACCACTGGTTCCAGATGCTGCAACCATCACCGATACCAGAACGCATGCTGCAAGGGATTGTGCCATTCAACATCCTCGGCATGATCGGCACAACCAAGCCAGATTTGTCGGCTTTCTCTAAAGCGGCGCTGCGCGAGTATGTGAAGGCGTTCAGCGATCCTAAAGCCGTGCACGCCAGCTGCGAGGATTACCGCGCGGCTGGCACGATTGATCTCGAACACGATCGCAAAGACAAACGCCGTAAGCTGAAGATGCCGCTACTCGCCCTGTGGGGCAAGCGAGGCGTGATTCATCGCCTGTTCAACTGCCTGGCCGACTGGCGCGAGGTGGCTACTGACGTGCGCGGTAAAGCGATCGATTGTGGCCATTTCATCCCGGAAGAAAAACCTGCCGCGACACTGCGCGAGATTAGAAGCTTCCTGGCACAGCACCCGATGACCAGTCGCTAAGCCAGTGACATAACCAGCCATGCTAACCACGTTAATTGTTTGCCTTGCCAACTGCGGTGCGCCGACCACGCCCGCAGATGAAATCGGCAAAGTCGCTGCAGGTTATCTGGAAGCTTGCCATGAAATGAATTACCTGCAGCGCAGTCGTTGCCCTGATATCCAGCCGCCGGTGTTACTGCAATGCGTGAATGACGTTGAGCGCGAGCTGCCGCATCAGTATCGCGCCGATTTCCGCAAAGGACGACGTGTATTGGAGCAGCGATTCATCACGGAATTACCCGCACAAGCAGAAAGTCGCTTCGCGCTACAACTGCGCGCTGCTGGTGGTGATAGCGCGCTCGCGTGTTACAACACTGCAAATGAGCTCGCGCAACGCCGCATCCAGCTGATGCGGCAGTTGAAGATTTTCAGTAACAGCCCTTGAACTAGCTCGCCGCAGCAGCTCTGACAACACTCTGCAGTTGCGGCTTCTGACTTTCTTTGCGTGCCGAGCTATCCATCATTAGATAGTTTTTCTCGTTACTCTCGGCTACAAGCGAGAGATAGCGCATGCAAGAGATTCGCAAGAAAGATGATAGGTTCTCGACCTTGCCCTGACGCTCGACGATTTCTTCATGCAGCCTGCAGATCAGCTG
>CAZLJL010000174.1:0-4141 GCA_964559785.1 uncultured Bifidobacterium sp. | reverse complement strand
GCCTATGGTGTACAAGGCTTCGCAGCACAATTTATTGAGTTTATGAGTGGCAGTTACTCTGGCATCATGGGGCTACCCCTTTTTGAAACCGCCCGCTTACTGCAAAGGGTTGGCGTCAGCACACTATGAACGAAGATTTACTCGTCAATATCACGCCGCATGAGACCCGCGTTGCGCTGATTCAGCAAGGGGCAGTGCAGGAACTGCATATCGAGCGCACGGCGTCGCGCGGTCGCACCGGCAATATCTATCTAGGCAAAGTCGCGCGTGTTCTGCCGGGTATGCAATCCGCATTTATCGACATTGGCCTTGAGCGCGCCGCGTTTCTACACGTGGCCGATATCTGGGAAGCAAAAGTTGCAATAACCAATGGCGGCCCGACCATCCCTATTGAAAAGTTGTTATTCGATGGACAGTCGATATTGGTACAAGTCATCAAAGACCCGATCGGCACCAAGGGGGCACGCCTGTCCACACAAATCTCAATCGCGGGACGCATGCTGGTCTATTTGCCGCAGGATCCACACATCGGTGTATCGCAGCGCATTGAGAGCGAGGCTGAGCGGGAGCAACTACGCGCCAAACTACAGCAGTTGTTACCCGCAGATGAAAAGGGTGGCTTCATCATTCGCACCATGGCAGAAGAAGCGAGTGATGAAGATTTAACGATGGATCTTTCTTATCTGCGTAAAACTTGGGAGCAGATTACCCTGCTCTCAAAAACCGCACCCCCGCCTGCACTTTTGCATGAAGATTTATCGCTTTCGCATCGCGTATTACGAGACTTTGTCGGTGACCTGACTGCAACCATACAAATCGATTCGCGCGAGAATTTTCAGAAGCTAAGCGAGTTCGGTACGACCTATACACCTTCGGTACTACCCAAGCTTACCCATTACACGGGCGAACGACCATTATTTGATTTATATGGTGTCGAGGGGGAAATCGAGAAAGCGCTAGGGCGTCGAGTAGATCTGAAATCCGGTGGTTATCTGATCATTGAACAAACCGAGGCCATGACCACGATTGACGTCAATACGGGCAGTTACGTCACTGGCCGTAATTTCGACGATACGATCTTCAAGACTAACTTGGAAGCAGCGCATGCCATAGCGCGCCAGCTCAGACTGCGAAATCTTGGTGGCATCATCATCCTCGATTTTATCGACATGGAAAACATCGAACACCGCCAAGCAGTGCTGTCCGAACTGCACAAGGCACTTGCGCGAGATCGCACCAAGGTCACGGTGTCAGACTTCTCGGCGCTGGGCTTGGTGGAGATGACCCGTAAGCGCACGCGCGAGTCACTCGCGCATGTGCTCTGCGAGCCCTGCCCTGCGTGTCAGGGAAAAGGACAAGTCAAGACCGCGCGCACCATCTGTTACGAGATTTTGCGCGAGCTGCTGCGCGAAGCCAAGCAGTTCAATCCGCGCGAGTTTCGCATCATCGCCTCTCAACTCGTGATTGATTTATTTCTTGAGGAAGAGTCGCAGCATCTCACCATGCTTGGCGACTTCATCGGCAAGCCAATTTCCCTGCAAGTAGAGACCGCTTTTCATCAAGAGCAGTACGACATTATTTTGATGTAAACAGTACCGCTAAAAAATAAGCGTATGAACCCGGAAGTCATCATTACCAACATAAAAAAGCGCTATTCGGGCGTATCTGGAACAATCAATGCCCTGTTGCCCGTCCAGGCAAAAAATCTTCGAATCGGTTTTGTAGGAAACGATCTTCCAGGGTTCGAGATCGCGCAAAAAGAAAACCCCGATCAGATTCAGCGCATGACTACATGGCAGTCAATTGCCATATCAAGAAAAAAACTAGCCGACGGTCGCTCGCGTATTTGGCATGTGCGCCGTGATCACGAAATGATGCTGGCTATATTTTTACGTGATGTGCTTCAGTTCCCGATAAAGATTGTATTTACCTCGGCAGCAAAGCATCGTCACTCATGGTTTCCTCGCTGGCTGATCAGCAAGATGGATGGTGTAATTTCAACGACAGAGGAAGCAGCAAGCTTTGTACCGAATACGACATTGGTTGCTCCGCATGGCATCAGTCTGCGGCGCTTTGCACCCCCAGATGACAAGATGAATATATGGGCTCGTACCGGCCTCCCCGGAAAATACGGTATTGGTACCTTTGGGCGCATTCGTGAAGATAAGGGTTCCGATATATTTGTGGATGCGATGATCAAAGTACTTCCCGAGTTTCCGGAATGGAGTGCTGTTCTAGCCGGACTGTGTGTGCAAAAACATCAAGCATTTCAGCAAGCACTCCTGCAAAAAATCGCTGATGCTGGTTTGTCGGACAGGATTGTTTTTTTGGGGGTTATTGGACCCGATCAAGTCGCTGATTGGTACCAAAACGTACTAATAACGGTTGCATGTCCTCGCTACGAGCCATTTGGGCTCACCCCACTAGAGGCAATGGCTTGTGGTTGTGCTGTGGTCGCTAGCAATACCGGTGCATTCAAAGCTATTGTTGACGAAGGCAAAACTGGCTATGTCGTGCCTACCGATGATGTTGACACACTGGCAGACAGACTCCGAACCATCATGGACCCAAGTAGCGCTTATCACATGGGTCTATTAGGTCGTGAACGTGTTGCAAAACATTTTACGATCGAGCTCGAAGCAAATAATATTTCGCGCGTGTATAACAAGCTTTGGTTCGGCGACTAGGCAACTAGTATGGTCGATACGCCTGCTATCTTTGTTTCACGCCGGAGGTGAATTTCACCCCAGCCCGTTTGCCGTCTTGTAAGCCGACGCTGAAATACCTTCCAGCATAATGATGGCCGAGATGCCCCTACCATCATGGTCGTAGGCGAGATAGGTGGTACTGTCGTTACCACCGATCAGTACATCAGCGACAGTGTTCAATGAGCTCGTCGTCCCGGTGACTTGCCCGGTATTGAAATGGTTTATGGCGCTGTTGACAAAGCCATCCAGTGTTCTGGCGGTGGTCGCCACACCAGCAAGGCCATCGAAATGCAGCTCGTCATGACCAAGCCGAAAACCTTTGATCAATACACGCTGTACAGCTGCGTCCGTAAGGCTGTCTTGGTCAGCACCAAATTCAATGATCGCCTTACCGTTGGCACCGCTAAAGCCGATATCGATATTGTCGAGCAATTGATTAACGGCCGACGCCTTGTCACCGAGGGTCAATGTGGTTGTTCCGGCATGGTCAGCATCGCCTAGCCGCGCCTTGCCACCGTCTGAAAACAATCTGAGTGACATCGACACTGCGTCATCATGCTGTATCGCGTCCAGAAACACATCGATCGGCGCGCCGCCCAGTTTACCGACCTGTACATCGGCAGTCGCCTTTGCACCTGCTGCTGAACCGACACTGCTATCTGCACTCATGAAGATCGTGCCGTTGACGCTAACATTACTCCCCGCACCCTGACGCAAGACTAAATCAGCATGACTACCCTCACCGAGCGCCCCTATCGAGATACTCTCCGTGAGATTGACTGCAGCAGCGCTTGAAACGATATTCGCCTTGGCCTCACTGCCATTACCGCTAGCGAGAATCGACAAACCGCCCTCAATCGTGATGGGTGACGACGAAGTGCTCAGCGTGAGTGCGCTATGACTGGCAGTTGCCGTCGCTGATGAGAGCAAGTCACCCGTGATATTGATTTTATCTTGCGCGCTAACGACAGAAATCACTGCCTGCGAATCAACATTCGACGCGATAGCACTCAAATCACTACCGATGCTGACCACACCCCGATCTGCCACGATCGACAGATTTGCCACTGCTGCGACACCACTCGCCTCTACCAAGGCTGGACCAGCGATTGCCACGTTAGCCGACATAGTTGTTGTTGGCGTACTTGCATCGGATCCAGCGTGGCCTGTCAATGTAGCCTGGACACTGCTGCGGGATCCACTGGCGATAACATCGAGTGCACTACCTAGCGTCAAGGTGCGCCCTACAGAAAATACATCGAGCTCGGACGCTGCACCATAGCCCGAACCAATCACCCGCACATTCCCCGCGATGCTGACCGCACCATAGCCCGTGATAACAGTGTAATCAGTGCTATCGACGCTACTGGCGCTACTCAGAAGACCTGAGCCAGCACCGATACTGACCTTGACATCAGGTGTCGTCGTACCAG
>CAZLJL010000173.1:0-4157 GCA_964559785.1 uncultured Bifidobacterium sp. | reverse complement strand
TGGTCGCTAGCTTCCGTGTCTCGGTCGATGATTGGCTGCAACACCTGCTGTCTGCGGATATCTATGTGCGCGTCGCTGGCGGACATGAATCAGCGCGCCTGAGCCAGAATGAACAAGCAGTAATCACGGCATTGCCTGCGGTGGCGCGTGCAGAGCGTACCCGCTGGTTATATGTGTCACTCGACCCGGCACGACCGACAGTTGCGCTGATTGCGCGCTCGATTAATGCAGATGATCCCGAGCGTGTACTGCCACTGGTCGGTGAGTCGCTCAAGCAAGTCGATCAACCGGTCTGGATCTCGGAGGCGATGGTTGATCTTTACGGTTGGCGCTTGGGCCAAACCGTATCACTACCGTTCGATGGCAAGCTTTATCCATTCACGGTTGCGGGCATTTGGCGCGACTACGCGCGTCAGACCGGCGCATTGCAAATCAAGCTATCCGACTACCAACAACTCAGCGGCGACCCGGAGGTGAGCGATATGTCGCTCTGGTTGACGCAGGGGAGCGACATCACCTCGCTGCGCGCGCAACTCGAGGCATTACCATTCAGTGCAGCGCTGGAGTTCGCAGAGCCGAATGAAATTCGCGCAATCAGTTTGCGTATTTTCGATCGCAGCTTCGTGATTACGTATCTGCTGGAAGGTGTGGCGATTCTGATTGGCTTATTCGGCGTCGCTGCGACTTTTTCCTCGCAAGTATTATCGCGCGCCAAAGAGTTCGGCATGCTGCGTCACCTCGGTATTACGCGACGACAGATTTTGCTGTTACTTGCTGCTGAAGGCGCGCTCCTTGCGACACTAGCGATTGTTGCAGGCTTTGTGGTGGGTACGTTAATCAGTCTGATTCTGGTATTCATCGTCAACCCACAGTCGTTTCACTGGACCATGCAGCTGCACTTACCATGGGGCTTACTGGCTTCCGTCGCTGCCGCAATGCTGCTTTCAGCTGCGCTCACTGCACTGATGGCTGGCAAGATGGCAGTGGCAGGTAGTGCGGTACGTGCTGTCCGCGAGGATTGGTGATGCTGACATTCATGTTCACGCGTTCTAAAAAATTGCTCGGTACATTCTTTACAGTACCGAGTGTGCTGATACGTTTATGTTTAATCGCATCACCGATTTTCTTCATTCCGGCGCAGACCAAGGCCGAAACCCCGCGATTTGCACAGGTTGATCCACGAAAGACACTCAGCTTCCCGCGTGACTTCGGTGCCCACCCAGATTTTCGTACCGAGTGGTGGTATGCCACCGGATGGCTACAAACCCCCGATGGCAAGCAAGTTGGTTTTCAGGTCACGTTCTTCCGCTCGGCCACTGAGCATGAGCGCACTAATCCGAGCAAATTCGCACCCAAGCAATTAATCGTCGCGCACGCCGCACTATCTGATCCAGCGATTGGCAAGCTACAGCATGATCAGCGCGTTGCTCGCGCTGGCTTCGGTCTGGCGCAAACATCCGAATCCACCACAGATATCAAGCTGGGTAAATGGTCGATGCTGCGTGAAGCAGATGGTCGCTACCGTGTCACCCTGCCCGCGCGTGACTTCAGTTTCAATCTGACATTTACGCCGACACAGCCGATTCTGCTGCAAGGTGCACAAGGCTACTCACGCAAAGGTCCCAAGCCGGAGCAAGCCAGCTACTACTACAGCGAACCCCATCTGCAGGTCAGCGGCGCTATCACCCGTAATGGCAAAGCAGTGACGGTCACCGGGTCGGCGTGGCTGGATCATGAATGGTCGAGCACCGTACTGGACCCGAAAGCCGTCGGCTGGGATTGGGTCGGTGCCAATTTGGATGATGGCCGCGCCTTAATGGCATTTCGAATCCGCGCGAGCGATGGCAGCAGCCTGTGGCAACATGCGACGCTGCGCGAGAAAGATGGCCGTCTACGCCAATTAAATGCCGATGCGATTCGTTTTACCCCTGTACGTTATTGGCGGTCGCCACGCACGCAAGCCAAATACCCGGTTGAAGTCACGCTGGAGATCGGGCAGCAGCGCTGGCAGCTACGCCCGCTACAGGATGATCAAGAACTCGATTCACGCCAGTCAACCGGCGCCGTGTACTGGGAGGGCGCCGTCACGCTGGAACGCGATGGACGTCCTGATGGACGCGGCTATCTGGAAATGACCGGTTACGTTAAACCATTGAAGCTATGAACACACCGACTGATCGACCAAAATCAAGCAAGGGCCTAAAGACACTGGCCGGGCTGATGCCTTTTCTTATGCCTTATCGTACCCGCATCCTCCTCGCGATTATCGCGTTGGTGGTCGCAGCATCGACGACGCTCACTCTACCGTATGGTTTTCGTAATCTGATTGATCTCGGCTTCACCACCGCAGGTAGCGCGCAGGCAGAGAACGTCAACATCTACTTCATCGCACTTTTTCTGCTGGCTTGTCTGCTCGCACTGGCTACTGCGGCCCGCTTTTATATGGTGTCCTGGCTCGGTGAACGGGTTACTTCGGATATCCGGAATGCGGTCTACGCGCATGTACTTCGTCAGAGCCCGGCCTTCTTCGAGATCACGCAAACCGGTGAGGTACTCTCGCGTCTGACGACCGACACCACGCTGATACAAACTGTGGTGGGTACCAGTATCTCGATGGCCTTACGAAATATTTTGCTGTTGATGGGTGGTGTGCTACTGATGTTCATCACCAGCCCCAAACTATCAGCCATCATTATTGTGATGCTGGTGCTGGTGATTCTGCCGGTGATGGTTTTTGGTCGCCGCGTACGCAAATTGTCACGTGCGTCACAAGATCGAATTGCCGATGCTTCCGGTATTGCCGGTGAAATGCTGAATGCTATTGGGGTGGTTCAAGCCTACGCGCAAGAAACCCGTGAAGCGCGACGCTTTGATGGCGCCGTTGAAACCGCATTTCGAACAGCGATTGCACGTATCCGCGCCCGGTCTTTATTGACCGCCATCGCTATTCTGCTGATCTTCGGCGCCATCGTATTTGTATTGTGGTTAGGTGCGCATGCGGTCATCGAGGGCAGCATGAGCGCAGGTGAATTAGGACAATTCATTTTATATGCGGTGATTGTAGCGGGAGCCATCGCCGCGCTATCAGAAGTAATCGGTGATGCGCAGCGCGCTGCCGGTGCCAGCGAGCGGTTACTTGAACTGCTGGCAGAAGAATCTCCGATTCGTTCACCCGAGCATCCGACTGCGGTACCGTCACGCGCAGCGAATGGTGCCGCGCTGAGCATTGATCAATTGTCTTTCCGTTACCCATCACGGCCCGATACGCTAGCTTTGTCTGATTTATCAATGGCAGTCAATGCTGGCGATACGATTGCCGTCGTCGGCCCGTCTGGTGCCGGCAAGACAACCTTGTTTCAGCTGCTACTACGCTTTTACGATCCTGAGCGCGGCAGTATTCGCCTCGATGGTGTCGATATCCGCGAGCTCAGCTTGCAAGACCTGCGCAACATGATCGGTATCGTGCCGCAAGACACGGTGGTGTTTTCTGCGAATGCCATGGAAAACATCCGCTATGGTCGCCCAGAAGCGAGTGATGCCGAGGTGATCGCTGCGGCCAAATTAGCGGCTGCGCATGAATTCATCGAGCGCCTGCCCGAAGGCTACCAATCCTTTCTGGGTGAGCGTGGTGTGCGGCTATCTGGTGGTCAAAGACAGCGCATTGCCATCGCGCGCGCACTACTAAAAAATCCGCCCCTGCTGCTGCTGGATGAGGCGACCAGTGCTCTGGATGCCGAGTCGGAGCGCTTGGTACAACATGCACTCGATGCTGCCATGCAAGGCAGAACTACTCTCGTCATTGCACACCGGCTAGCTACCGTGCAGCGTGCGACACGCATCATTGTGATGGAACACGGAAAAATTGTAGAGACTGGCACCCATACCGAGCTAGTGGATGCGGGTGGCTTATACGCCAGCCTGGCCGCGCTTCAATTCAACGCCAGCTGAACGAGCGTCGCGCGGTAAAATACGCACCATCACCTCTTGGAGCTTATCTCGCCAGGCAGATCGCAAAGCAGCAGCGAACACCTGACAAGATGCTCGATAAGATGCTGCCAACACCGGGAACGGCCTGGCGAAAAAATTTCTTAACGATCATGCATCAGTACCTCGACTTCATGCGCCATGTGCTCGACCATGGCACCGAAAAAACCGAC
>CAZLJL010000172.1:0-4233 GCA_964559785.1 uncultured Bifidobacterium sp. | reverse complement strand
GCTCTTTTACCTCCAACTCGCCGGCGCCAGTAGCAATCAGCATGAAGGCGTCATTAGTCGAGGTGTCACCATCAATGGTGATGCAGTTGAACGAAGCATCCGCTGCCTCTTTCACCATCGTTTCCAGCAGTGCTTGCGGCACTTTGGCGTCGCAGGCGATAAAGCCCAACATGGTCGCCATATTTGGGCGGATCATCCCAGCGCCTTTGGAGATGCCGGTCAGCGTGACCTTCTTGCCGGAAATCGTTACCGTACGCGATGCCGCTTTCGGCAAGGTATCGGTGGTCATGATGGCTTGCGCGGCGCCATACCAATTGCTTTCGCCAAGATTGGCGATGGCCTGCGGCAGACCGGCGACCACTTTATCGACGGGCAGCGGTTCCAGAATCACACCGGTTGAAAACGGCAATACCTGCGACGCCTCTACACCCAGCAGTTTACCGAGCGCGTCGCACGTTGATTGCGCATTGGCGAGCCCCGCTTCGCCAGTGCCGGCATTGGCATTACCGGTGTTGATGACCAGTGCAGAAATAGGTTTACCCGATGCCTTGGCCTGATCGATGTGCGCCTTGGCCAGTTGAACTGGCGCGGCGCAAAAACGGTTGGTCGTGAACACACCGGCAACGGTCGAGCTTGCTGCCAGCTTCATCACCAACAGATCTTTACGATTCGGCTTCTTAATGCCTGCTTCTGCGTAACCCAGCGTGATACCGGGAACTGGCTTTAGCTTGGCGGGTGTGACGAGCGGGAAATTAACAGCCATAAGTATCTCTACAATTCCTTTGAGTGCGTATTCCTGAATTTAGCAATCAGACTGGATCCCGACCTACGCCGGGACGACGTTTAAGACGCCACCTGCCTTGCAAGCCACCATCGCATAGCGGGCCGAAAACACATGAAACGCCGTCAGCCCTAAAACGGGTCATCCCGGCGCAGGCCGGGATCCAGTGCCATCAAGCCATGCTGATGACCAGCAATCGACCAAGCACTCAGGCCAATTTACCGTGACACTGTTTAAACTTCTTGCCGCTACCGCAGGGGCAGGGGTCATTTCTGCCGACCTTGGGCATCGCATTCGTGATGGGGCCAGTCCCGCGCGGCTCGTCGAGCGCAGGGGGTGCAAGCAACTCTTCCGGCGATGCGGATGTGTTGAAGTCAGCGTGCTGATAACTCACATTTTCAAGATGCGATTGACTCAACTGCTGCTCGGCAGCGGCGATCTCTTCCTGCGACTGGATGCGTACCGTCATGATCACGCGCACAACATCATTACGGATCAGATCAAGCATCTGCGCAAACAACTGGAAAGCCTCGCGCTTGTATTCCTGCTTCGGGTTTTTCTGCGCATAGCCGCGCAGATGGATGCCTTGGCGCAGATGATCCAGCGCAGCCAGGTGCTCACGCCAGTGGGTATCCATACTCTGCAACATCACGCTGCGCTCGAAACCGCTAAAAGCCTCAACGCCGACCAGATCCAGCTTCGCCTGGTACATCTGATCAACCTTGTCCAGCAAGCGCCCGAGCAGGTCCTCATCACTTAATTCTGGCTCTGCTTCAAGGGTGGCTTTGAGTGACAAATCAATCTGCCACTCGCGCGTCAACGCCTCCTGCAGTGCATCGAGATCCCACTGCTCTTCCATCGAGCCTTCGGGCACATGCAGCCTGAACAGGTCGCTGAATACGCCTTGGCGCAGCGCGACGCTGGTCTCGGTCATCAGCTCGGCTTCAAGCAACTCGTTACGCTGCTGATAAATCACTTTGCGCTGATCATTCGCGACATCGTCATACTCGAGCAACTGCTTACGGATATCGAAGTTGCGTGCCTCGACTTTGCGCTGCGCTGATTCGATCGAACGCGACACAATGCCCGCCTCAATCGGCTCATCTTCCGGCATATTCAGCCGCTCCATCACCGCGCGCACGCGGTCACCGGCAAAAATACGCAGCAGCGGGTCATCAAGCGATAGATAGAAACGCGAAGAACCCGGGTCACCCTGACGGCCGGAACGACCGCGCAGCTGGTTATCGATACGACGCGACTCGTGGCGCTCGGTACCAATAATGTGCAAACCACCCGCCGTCACGACTTGCTCATGCAAAGACTGCCACTCATCACGCAGCTTGTGCGCACGCGCGGCTTTGTCATCGGCCGACAGCGCGTCATCTGCTTCGATGATCTGAATCTGCTTGTCAACGTTACCGCCCAACACAATATCGGTACCACGACCGGCCATATTGGTCGCAATCGTGATCATCTTGGGACGACCTGCCTGCGCAACAATCTCAGCCTCACGCGCATGCTGTTTGGCGTTGAGTACGTTGTGGGGTAATTTTTCTTTATCGAGCATGGCCGAGATCAACTCGGAGTTCTCGATCGAGGTGGTGCCGACTAATACCGGTTGCCCACGCTCGTAGCAGTCACGAATATCTGCGATGACTGCACGATACTTACCAGCGGCATTCTTGAATACCTGATCCTGACGATCTTTACGTTGGCTCGGGCGGTTAGGCGGAATCACGACGGTTTCAAGACCGTAAATTTCCTGGAACTCGAAGGCTTCAGTGTCCGCTGTACCCGTCATGCCAGCCAACTTGCCGTACATGCGGAAATAATTCTGGAAGGTGATCGAGGCCAGCGTCTGGTTCTCGTTCTGAATACGCGCACCTTCTTTTGCTTCGACCGCTTGATGCAGACCATCTGACCAGCGACGCCCTTGCATCAAACGACCGGTAAATTCATCGACGATGATGACTTCACCACCTTGCACCACATAGTGCTGATCCTTGTGATACAGCGTATGTGCTCGCAGTGCTGCGTACAAGTGATGAATCAGCGTGATATTGGCAGCGTCATACAGCGATGCGCCCTCTGCCAACAAACCCATCTCGGTCAGAATACGTTCGGCTTTTTCATGACCCGCTTCAGTCAGCAGAACCGTGTGGGCTTTTTCATCTTTGGTGTAATCACCCGGCACCTCAACCACACCCTTGCCATCGGGTGTCTCTTCACCGATCTGCAGGGTCAGGAGCGGCGGCAAGGCATTCATCTTGCGGTACATCTCGGTGTGATCTTCCGCTTGACCTGAAATGATCAGCGGCGTGCGTGCCTCATCAATCAGAATCGAGTCGACCTCATCCACGATTGCGAACGCAAGGCCACGCTGCACACGCTCGGATGGTGAGTACACCATGTTGTCGCGCAAGTAATCGAAGCCGAATTCATTGTTAGTGCCGTAGGTAATGTCGGCTGCATAGGCCGCCTGCTTCACTTCATGTGAGGCTTGCGACAAATTGACACCGGTGGTTAGACCGAGCCAGCTGTACAACACGCCCATCCACTCGGCATCGCGCTGCGCAAGGTAATCGTTGACGGTCACCACGTGCACGCCATTACCCGTCAATGCATTCAGGTAGGCGGGCAGCGTCGCCATCAGGGTTTTACCCTCGCCCGTCCCCATCTCGGCGATCTTGCCTTGATGAAGCACCATGCCGCCGATCAGCTGCACATCGAAGTGCCGCATTTTCAGCACGCGTCGTGAAGCCTCGCGGCAGACGGCAAAGGCCTCGACCAGAATATCGTCAGTCGTAGCACCCGACTGCAACTTGGCTCTGAGCTCCGGGGTTTTGGCTTTCAGCGCCTCATCCGACAATTGTTCAAGCGCGGACTCGAGCGCGTTGATCGCGCGAACTGTCTTTTGAGACTGTTTGATGAGCCGCTGGTTGCGACTACCGAAAATCTTGGTGAGTAGGGACATGCCGAGGGTAGAAAAAATCAGGACCGCGCGCCTTTGCTGGCGCAAGTCGAAGCTGCGATTTTAGCATGTAGCCCCTAGTTATCCGACTGACATCACTCACCCGCAAAGGCTTGTGCTAAGGTTGCCGAATGGCTAAACCTGCACCCAATTTCACGCCCATGCGACGCGCGGAGCCACGGTCGTCATCCCGTGAGCTGCTGGAGTATTTACGCTCGGACGACAAGCTCAGCAGCTTGCTGCCGACCGTGCAGCAGGTGGCTCAGCTGCAGGCCGACTGTGAACAACAGCTACCGACCTTGTTCAGCAACTGCCGGGTACTCCAGTTACGCGAGAACACGCTGCATATCGCCGCACCGAATGCGGCACTGGCGACGCGGTTGCGGCAAGTACTGCCCAAGCTGCAACAAGGTTTGCGCGACAACGGCTGGGGTATTGAGCAGATTCGCCTCAAGGTACAGCTGATGCCAACGCAGCCTGC
>CAZLJL010000171.1:0-4252 GCA_964559785.1 uncultured Bifidobacterium sp. | reverse complement strand
TACGCAAACGGTCAAGGCGTCGAACGGGATGCCAAGCAGGCGGTGGTCTGGTACAGCAAGGCGGCTGAGCAAGGCAATGCGGCAGCGCAGTCAAACTTAGGGTCGATGTACGAAAGCGGCCAAGGCATCAAAAAGAATTTCACCCAGGCGGTGTTCTGGTATAGCAAGGCGGCTGAGCAAGGCGATGCGACAGCGCAGGCAAACTTAGGGTTTATGTACGCAAACGGTCAAGGCATCGAACGGAATGCCACCCAGGCGGTGGTCTGGTACAGAAAGGCGGCTGAGCAAGGTAATGCGAGAGCGCAGATAAACTTGGGGTTTATGTACAAAAACGGTCAAGGCGTCGAACAGGATGCCACGCAGGCGGTGGTCTGGTTCAGAAAGGCGGCTGAGCAAGGTCATGCGACAGCACAGACAAACTTAGGATTGATGTACGAGAGCGGTCGCGGCATTGAAAAGAATGTTTTTATGGCTGCATACTTTCAGCTGCTGGGTGGCTTAAATATAGGTAAAAATTTAATCACGTTGGAGCATTCCGTTTCTGACGAGGTCATGGAGTGTATTCCTGATGTGATCAAGAATTATCGTGAGTTTGATAATGTACGAGTGTTTAGAATGGATGAATTTAGATCCAGTCGCGGAGAGATTTCAGCGATTGATCGCTTGATCCGGTTGAATACAAGTATTGAAACAATAAAGCTGTATTTTGACGATGATGATTCTGATGAGTCTGATGGTGGTAGCGAGGATCAGGGTGTCATCGACGCATTTGCTAACCAACTGGCAGATACAATACAAGCTTTCAATACCCGCCTGACTAAACTGAATTTTGTTGCCCGTGATGTCGGAGAGGTGGAACAAGTCCGACTTTATCAATTGCTCGAGCAAAACAAGGCTATTCGTGAATTACGCCAGGAGCTACGTAAAAAGCCTCCTAAAAAATCAAATGAACTGCCGCTGGAAGTGTTGGAACTACTGGCCGATAAACTCATCGTGACCGGCATGAGGAGTGGAAAGACCAAGGAAGCTACTCAGGCGGCGGTAGATGAATTCCTGATAAGTGCTCAGTTCGGGGTGATGACAGAGAGTCTGCAGTAACTCGCTCGTTGCTCTAACCTGCTGAAGCGCTGAGTAAAGAGAATTTGTGGCATGGGGGATTTCTCTTAAGATTAATCGAACTTCTTACATACCGAATAAAACATTACAGGATGAATAATAGGGTATGAGTAGCACTCGTATCATCCAGCCCAACACAGATGAGTACACGCTGCTGATCGAAGGAATGACTTGTGCCGCTTGTGTCTCGCGGCTGGAGCGGGTGCTATACAAAGTACCGGGCGTTGTGGAGGCTTCGGTCAACCTTGCTACTGAAAAAGCTCGCATCCACGCACATGGCGTACCAGTATCGGCGTTGATCGCTGCCGTACAGAAAGCTGGTTTCGATGCATATGCTGAGCCTGCGGCGCAGGCTCCAATGGCTAATCCAGCTGCAGCGGTATCGCCTGCATCCAACACAGGCGTTCGACAGGGTCGCTTCCAATTACCCGCATCCACATCGGGATGGCCTATCGTTCTATCAGCACTATTCACGCTGCCCTTGTTGTTGCCGATGTTCGGCATACTGTTCGGTCGCGATTTCATGCTGCCGGGTTGGTTGCAATGTCTGCTCGCAACACCTATACAGTTCTGGCTCGGCGCACGCTTCTACCGTGCGGGTTGGCATGCGCTGAGGGCGGGTTCGGGCAATATGGATTTACTCGTTGCTATCGGCACTAGTGCAGCCTACGGGCTATCGGTCTATCTGATGTTGCTACACGGTAGTCACGCGCATCTTTACTTCGAATCCTCCGCCGTCGTGATCACGCTGGTGCTATTGGGTAAATGGTTGGAGGCGAGGGCAAAGCAACAGACGGTCTCTGCACTCCACGCCTTGTCGTCACTGCGGGTCAATGAGGCGATTATTAGGCACGATGGCATCGATAGCACGCTACCCGTCAATGCGGTACAGGTTGGCGATATCTTGGTTGTGCGTCCCGGTGATCGCGTACCACTGGACGGTTTCATCACCGAGGGTGCAAGCCATCTGGATGAATCATTGCTGACCGGTGAGAGCCGGCCTGTCGCAAAACATGTCGGCGACAAACCCACGGGGGGCTCGATCAACCAAGAGGGCGTACTCATCATGCGAGTGACAGCAGTCGGTACCGATACCCTGCTGTCGCACATTATCCGCAGCGTTGAAGATGCTCAGGCGGCCAAGGCACCAATTCAACGACTGGTCGATCGTGTCAGTAGCGTGTTTGTACCTGCGGTGTTATTTGTTTCTTTGATCACGCTACTGGGGTGGGGCTGGGTCAGTGGCGACTGGCAGCAAGCGCTTCTCAATGCAGTCGCAGTGCAGGTTATCGCATGCCCCTGCGCACTCGGCTTGGCAACGCCTACATCCATCATGGCCGGTACAGGTGTCGCTGCGCGGTACGGCATCTTGATCAAAGATGCTGAAGCACTTGAAACAGCGCATGCAATACGTGCCGTAGCATTTGACAAGACCGGTACGCTGACGGAGGGCAAGCCCTCCATCATCGCGGTGGAGGGCACAACGCTATCGAGTGAGCGCCTGTTGCAACTCGCGCAGGCGGTGCAGCAGCACAGTGATCATCCGCTGGCGCGGGCAGTGATGCACTATGCAGCCGCTCATGCGCTCGCGCCGTTGCCTGCGCTACATGCCAAGGCCCTGCCCGGACTTGGTGTGCAAGCTGAGGTGGACGGACAGACGATTTATCTCGGCAGTGCTCGTTGGATGAAGACCTTATCGGTAGACACAGCAGCCGGCGAGTCGATTGCAGCCACCCACGAGGGGGAGGGTCACACCGTCTCCTGGCTTGCTATTGGTGATACATCCGGTATCCATCTGGCTGGTTTACTCGCGTTCGGTGACGCCGTGAAGCCCAGCGCACGGACTGCGGTTGAAAAGCTGAATGCACTCGGCATACGCTCGATCATGATCACGGGGGACAACGAAGGTACTGCGCGCTCGGTTGCGCAAGCCGTCGGCATTGAAGTATTCCACGCGCAGGTATTACCGAGTGATAAGGCCGCGCTGGTAGCAGCATTAAAGGTGAAGCACGGAACGGTGGCGATGGTGGGTGATGGTATCAACGACGCACCGGCGCTTGCAGCAGCCGATATTGGTATCGCGATGGCATCGGGCACCGATGTCGCAATGCATACCGCTGGTATCACCTTGATGCGTGGTGATCCTTCGCTGGTAGCTGATGCGATTGGTATTTCTCGCCGGACCTACGCAAAGATCCGACAGAACCTTTTTTGGGCCTTTATCTACAACTTGGTCGGGATACCGTTGGCTGCATTAGGTTTACTTAATCCGGTAATCGCCGGAAGCGCAATGGCATTTAGTTCGGTCAGCGTGGTGACGAATGCGCTGCTACTGAAGCGATGGAAGCCGGGCAATTAAACTCCAATGACATCGTAACCGGCATCTTCGATCGCTGATTTCACGGCATCCAGGTGCACAGTAGTCTCGATCTTGACGGTCTTGGCTGCCAAGTCGACATCCACATTCGCATTTGCATCCAGCGTCTGTAACGCGCTTCACACTGGCAGCGCAGCCGCCGCAGGTCATGTCATCCACTTTCAGCTAGGCGTGGCTATGCAGCTTTAGGGAACTTTCGGCTCGCTGGGTGACTACTTGTTCTTTTCATTGCACGAGTACAAGACCATGAAGCGCACCATAGAACCAAACATGATCGACAGAAGCGCCGCATTACCCAGTGGCGAAGGGGCTGACAGCCCGCCAAATGATCAGGGTAGAAATTCTCCGGCAGTAGCCAATGCGGGCTCCCCGGTACCGCGCATGGTGGGTGGGTCTACGGTAGGCGGGCAGACGCCGCTTCCGGTCGAGGGCTTAGCCAGCGTTACCGGGCAGTCCCCGAGCTCGGTTGCTAGTAGTGCGGGATTTGGAGGAATGCTTGTCGGCCCAATGAGCAATCCGCAGCTGATGGTTCGCACCCCGATTGAATTAGCGGGATCAGCGACGCTCCCCCCGTCACACGCCACCAGTCCCATGCTTCCCACTGCATCGTCATCGACGGTAGTGCAACAACGTGAGGTCGAGGAGCAGTTTCGCCTTGGTCAGCAAGCCTATTGGGCGGATGATTTTGTGCAAGCTGCGATGTGGTTTCAACAGGCGGCCGAGAAGGGGCATGCTAACGCGCAGTTTGAACTGGCAAAT
>CAZLJL010000170.1:0-4275 GCA_964559785.1 uncultured Bifidobacterium sp. | reverse complement strand
TCCGGCGCGTCTACCAGTTCCACCACCGAGGCAGATGCACTCCGGACAAGCCGATCATGCGGCCCGGATTATCGCTGATTTGCCTGTCAGCGACAACCCGGGCAGGTCTTGCCAGGGCCAAATGCTTACTGCATGTGCTGTCCGCCGTTGATCGCTATATTGGCGCCGGTCACGAAAGCGGCCTCCTCCGAGGCGAGATACGCCACCAGACCGGCGACCTCCTCCGGCTTGCCCAAACGTCCCATTGGAATCTGCGGCAGGATTTTGGTCTCCAGCACCTCGGGTGCGATGGCAGTCACCATCTTGGTGCCGATATAGCCGGGCGAGATGGTGTTGACGGTGACGCCTTTGCGCGCCACCTCGTAGGCCAAGGCTTTGGAGAAACCGTGCATACCGGCCTTCGCGGCGGAGTAGTTGGTCTGGCCGAATGCACCTTTCTGACCGTTCACCGATGAGATGTTAATGATGCGGCCCCAACCACGTTCGACCATGCCGTCGCACACGGGCTTCGTCATGTTGAATACCGAGTCAAGGTTGGTCTTGAGGACCATGTCCCAATTCACCTTGTCCATTTTCTTGAAAGTCATGTCCCGCGTGATACCGGCATTGTTGACCAGTACATCGATCGGGCCCATGTCTTTCACGATCTGCGCGACACATTCTTGCGCAGCGCTGTAATCCGCGACATCGCAGGGATAGGCGCGGAAGTTGTAGCCCTTCTCCTTCATCTCGATCAGCCAGGCCTCAGCCTTGGTATTGCCGGGCGAATAGGTGGTCGCCACGGCATAGCCCATGTTGGCCATCTTGATGCAAATTGCCTCGCCGAGGCCGCCCATGCCGCCAGTCACCAGGGTCACTCTACTCATATTGTTCTCCCTTTACGTGTGATGCTTATTTGTCGCCAGATTAACGCTCGATTGCCAATGCCACACCCATACCACCACCAATACAGAGACTCGCCAGCCCGCGTTTGGCATCACGACGAATCATTTCGTGAATCAGCGTCACCAGCACACGGCAGCCAGAAGCACCGATCGGATGGCCGATCGCGATCGCGCCACCATTGACGTTGATCTTGCTGGTATCCCAGCCCATTTCTTTGTTGACGGCGATAGCTTGCGCGGCAAAGGCCTCGTTGATTTCCATCAGATCGAGATCTTTGTGTGTCCAGCCGGCTTTTTGCAAGCAACGCTGGCTCGCAGGTACCGGACCCATGCCCATGATGGTCGGATCCAGACCGGCCGATGCATAGGCCTTGATCTTTGCCAGTGGCTTGAGCCCGAGTTGCTGTGCTTTTTGTGCCGACATCATCATCACGGCAGCGGCGCCGTCATTCAGACCGGAGGCGTTACCCGCAGTGACGGTGCCTTCTTTGTTGAACGCCGGTTTCAGGCTGGCGAGCGAATCGAGCGTGCTGCCTGCCTTGATGTACTCATCGCTATCGAAAACAATCGATCCTTTTTTGCTGGCGATCTCGAGCGCTAGGATCTCATCTTTAAATTTGCCTGCTTTCTGCGCGGCTTCGGCTTTGTTTTGGGAGGCCAGCGCAAACTCGTCCTGCTCTGCGCGCGAGACATTGAATTTCTTGGCGACGTTTTCGGCAGTGATACCCATGTGGTACTGGTTGTAAACATCCCACAGGCCATCGACGATCATGGTGTCGACCAATTTTGTGTCACCCATGCGGAAGCCATCACGCGAGTTGTTCAGCACATGCGGTGCTGCGCTCATATTTTCCTGACCACCTGCGATCACGATATCGGCGTCACCACACAAAATGGCTTGCGCAGCAAGATGGGTCGCCTTCAGGCCGCTGCCGCATACCTTGTTGATTGTCATGGCGGGCACCATGTCCGGCAAGCCTGCCTTGATCACGGCTTGACGCGCTGCATTTTGTCCCACACCGGCCGTCAATACCTGACCCATCAGTACTTCGCTGATCAGCGCTGGATCAATGCCGGTGTTGGACACCAAGCCTTTAATCACATGCGCGCCAAGGTCGGCCGCAGACACTTTAGCGATTGTGCCGCCGAATTTGCCGACCGCAGTGCGCGCGGCGGCGACGATAACAACTTCACTCATTATTGTTCTCCGTTGGGACCTTCGATGAATAAACCTTCATCAATCGTGCTTGGCTCGGGTCATGGAAGCCATCGCAAAAAAGCGCTTCATGCTAGCAATCACGATCTGAAAAATTTTGACTATGGTCAACTCCACTCAACACAGGTGTCGAGTGTGGTGGAGACGACCGATAAGGCGAGTAGAAAATCAGGGATAGCCTTTGATCGCCGAGGCGCTACCCAGGCCACAACATCCCTGCTTGCGTGAGGGAGATTATATTTCAGCGAGGCACATTATTGCGGTATTACTTAGCGTGATTGACCATGTTTCAGTCATGTTGCCGGTGTAGTAAGCGAAGCGGCAACTGTTTATTTGCCAATGCTTTGTGGAGAATCTTGTAGGTGTCGAGATCGAAAGCAGGGCGCGACGGCGACTGTTCAAGTAAATCATGCACTTCATCGTCCGAGCGCGCGCTGCCAAGATAGCACCAGTTGTTAACAACATGAACATCCGTTCGATCAGCGCCGCGCTCGATCAAACCAATCGCACCCTCGTAAGGCCAAGTGTCGACCCGCAACTTTGCCAAGGCTGCTTCTAACCGCGCGCGATGAAATGACTCGGACTCTTTGCCGATGCAGACACCACTACACCGTTTGAGTTGCCAATTGAAGCAGGGTTTTTGAGGACCGGTACGGCGTTCGAGTCCTAGCTGGACCAAGCACAGTTGATGCGATTCGGCGAGTGAGCGCAGCGCGGTGTCGGCTTTGCGCTTGCCTGAGAAAAGACCGAACAAGCGTTCTGCACGACCAAAATCCTGTTCGCTGGCGTGGGTGAGCAAAGGCACCATGTGCCCTTGCTCGTTCTCGGTCAGGCGCCAGGCGCATAAATCACCTTGCCGTCTCAGCAACCGGTTATGCACCGGTTGCAGCGATTTCACCAGCTGTGCTTCCAGCAGAAGTGCACCAATTTCACCCGCAGTCTCGCGCACCTCGATTCGGTGCAGCTGCTGCGACAGCCGCATCTCTTTGTACTCTTTATGATCGGCGTTGAAGTGCGACATTACGCGCTGACGCAAGCGCACACTTTTACCGACATAGAGCGGGATATCATTTTCGCCATAGAACAGATAAACACCCGGCGTATCCGGGATGCCGTCGAGTGCATCGGCGGGCAGATGCGATGGCAGGCTGGGTCGCTGCAGTAATGTAAGCAGTGCGGCGTCAAACGTCTCCGCCGGCAGAGTGCTGCGCAGCTTCTGCCAGAGTTGCCAGAGCAGATCGGCGTCGGCCAGTGCACGATGTCGGGTATCGGATTTCAGTTGGTGACGTTCAATCAGCGTATCGAGATTGTGTCGGCGCTCATTCGGGAACAACGCGCGAGAGAGCTTGACCGTGCAAAGCACATCCGGCTTGAAGCTGAGTCCCCGTTGTTCAAAGGCATTGCGCAAGAAGCCGTAATCAAAGCGGGCATTGTGCGCAATGAACAGTGCTCCCTGCAGGCGTTCATGAAGTGCCGCAGCGAGTTCAGCGAAAGTGGGTGCTGTGCGCACCATCGCATTGCTGATGCCGGTCAGGTTTTGAATAAAGGTTGGGATCGGCAGCTCGGGATTGACTAGCGTCGACCAGTGCGTGGCGACACCAGCGTGATTGACTTCGACCAGTCCGATCTCGGTAATCCGATCAACCACCGGGTTCGCGCCGGTGGTCTCGAGGTCAACGAAGACCAGCTTTTCAATAGACATAGAGAGCGAATGGCGTGCGTCTAGCCGCCCCAGCTGTCCTTCAGTGTCACGATACGGTTGAACACAGGGCGACCCGGTGTCGAGTCGACACGATCGGCGACAAAATAGCCGTGTCGCTCAAACTGAAAGCGATCATCGGGTTTGGCCTGATCCGCGCCGGGTTCGAGATAGGCTTTGATGACTCGCTTGGCGTCAGGATTCAAGGCTTGTTTGAAGTCTTTGCCGCCTGCATCCGGATGGGGGTCTTTGAATAGACGGTCATAGAGCCGCACCTCCGCCTGTACTGCATGCGCCGCCGATACCCAATGGATATTGCCTTTGACCTTGTAGGTATTGGCACCCTCGGTGCCGCTCTTGCTGTCAGCGAAGTAGTTGCAATGAACCGCAGTGATATTGCCTGCTTCGTCCTTATCAAAACCGGTGCACTCCACGACAAAGCCGTAGCGCAGACGGACGCGGTTACCCGGGAATAG
>CAZLJL010000169.1:0-4317 GCA_964559785.1 uncultured Bifidobacterium sp. | reverse complement strand
TTTGTTTTGCTGAACTGCCATAACGTACTCCTAAGGAAGCACTGATTGAGAAAAACGCCGAAATTGTTCCGCATTTGCCTCAAAACAGCGAATCCAAAAGTTTAACACAACGGAATGGCTTAAACACCCATCCCGAAGCGACGCACCGCACACGCCCCCAAGCGGATGACGAGGCCTATTATTTTCAATTAAACAACTATAGCGCGCTAATTTTTCAATTTTTGCAATACAGCAAAAGGGGAATCAGGCTTTTCCGGCGCCGGTACCGAGCCGCCGTCGGGACATTGCGGATGCCGCGGCGACAGCGGGAGCGCAAGCAGCACCTCATCCTCCACCAGCTGCAGTAAATCAAGCGCTGCGCTCCCGACGATTACATCAATGCGCTCGTCATCCAGGGCTTCTTCGGTGGCGTCAGCATCTGCCTCGTCGCTCGCCAGGACCAGCAGCGAGCGCGTATCGAAGCCGTATGAAAATGGCAACAGGCAGCGCTGGCAGACCAAGCTCACCTCACCATCGACCGCCATCGTCAACTGCGGGTAGCCCCTGGGGTGACTGCCGCCGTGGAAAGACCAGCGAATTTCTCCCGCAGGCTGGGCTGCCTCGGCCGCTACGCGCGCAAGGTCAGCGACCGGAGTCACTCCTTCACGTTGCTCGCCCAACCGGCAGAACGCAAACCCATCGACGATTGTGTTGCTCATGTCAGCTAGCTTCTTCGGAAAACCCGATATAGTAACAAGGCTGTTTCTGCCCACCTAGCCACGTTATCACGCAACCCGCACTTCGGATGTCGCTTCCTCCCCGCCTCTTGCTTGCCTCCGGATCGGCCTACCGTAAATCGCTACTGGCACGGTTGAGGCTGGATTTCGAGACACGCTCGCCAGACATCGACGAGCGCGCTTTGCCGGGCGAAGCCGCCGACGTGACCGCACTTCGATTAGCGCAGGCCAAGGCAGAGGCTGTCGCTGCTACTGTCGGAGAGGCCCTGATCATCGGGTCCGATCAGGTCGCCACCTTGGATGACCGACACATTGGTAAACCGGGCGATCATGCCAACGCCTTGGCCCAATTACAAAGCATGCGCGGTCGTGAAGTCGTGTTCCACACTGCGCTGTGTCTGCTCGACACGCGCGTAAACGCACCGCAGCGCGTGCAACTCGAGAATGTCATGACGGTGGTGAAGTTTCGGGATTTACCCGATGAAGCGCTGGATGCGTATTTGCGAATTGAACAGCCCTATGATTGTGCGGGTAGCGCAAAAAACGAAGCATTGGGTATCGCGCTGCTGTCATCTATTCGTAGCGATGATCCCACTGCACTGACTGGTTTACCGCTGATTGCGCTCGTGAGCATGTTGCGACAATCTGGCCTCACTTTCTTTGAACGCTAATTCAATGCACGGCACGCTTTATCTGATCCCCAACGCGCTCGGCGCCGGTGCACTCGACACCGTGATTCCCGACCCGGTGCGTTCGCGTACTGCCTCGCTAGATTGCTTCATTGCCGAGAATGCTAAAAGTGCGCGCGCCTTTCTGAAACTGGTGGGTACCACGCATCCGCTGCACAAGCCGCTGCAAGACATTCAAATAAGTGAGCTGAACGTGAACACGCCCGCTGAACAGTTACCGGCGCTGCTCACACCACTATTACAGGGTCAGGATGTTGGGTTGTTGTCAGAGGCTGGTGTACCCGCCGTGGCAGATCCTGGCGCAGAGCTTGTGCGTCTCGCGCACCGTGAAGGCATTACGGTCAAGCCCTTGGTAGGGCCATCCTCCTTGCTATTGGCATTGATGGCGAGCGGGCTGAACGGGCAAAGCTTTGCATTCCATGGCTACCTACCGACCGATGCTGATGCAAGAACTGCACGCATACGACAACTTGAGCAGCGCTCTCGGCAAGAACGACAAACACAGATGTTTATCGAGACGCCTTATCGCAATGAAGCCATGCTTCAGGCGCTCGCCGCCAGCTGTGCGCCCAACACGCTGATCTGTGTGGCGACGGATCTCACCTTGGATACCGAGTCTGTGCGCACTACCAGCGCGCAACAGTGGCAAAAGGCAATCACTGCGGGGAAGATGCCGGAGTTCAGAAAGCGACCCACCGTGTTTCTGATGTTGGCATAAGCCAAGCTCGCTGATACTCAGCGAGGCTTGACCCACTCCGTTGCCATCGTCTTCGCAAAGCCCTCGCCAACTGCAGCGCCAAACTTCTTCAGCACGCGATCAGACAAACCCTCGCGTACGGTGTAGTCGATGACGTCCTCGGCCTTCAGTACATCGCGTGCCACGCCATCCACGGTACCCAGACCATCCGCCAAACCGAGCCGGATGGCACTATCACCAGTCCAGAACAGGCCTGAGAAAATTTCCGGCGAGGTCTTGAGGCGCTTGCCGCGACCAGACCGAACTGCAGTAATGAATTGCTGATGAATTTCTTCGAGCAATGTCTGCGTGTAAGCCCGATGCCGCGGGTTTTGTGGCTGGAACGGATCCATCATGGCCTTATTCTCACCAGCGGTCATGAGGCGACGCTCGACCCCCAGTTTGTTCATCAAGCCGGTGAAGCCGAAACTACTCATCAGCACGCCAATTGAGCCGACGATACTGCCCTGACTCACATAAATACGATCAGCCGCTGCCGCAATGTAATAGCAGCCCGAGGCGCACATATCCTCCACCACGACATACACCGGCTTGTTCGGATGCAGCTTACGCAAGCGCGTGAGCTCATTATTAATAATCGCGGCTTGCACCGGGCTACCGCCGGGACTATTCATGCGCAACACTAAGCCGACCGAGCCCTCATCATTGAAGGCGTCTTGTAGTGCGGGCATGATGGTATCGACTGATGCCGTGGCGCTATCTGCGTCGATCTCGCCGGTGATCTCGATCAGCGCCGTATGTCGTGTCGTGGGCGGTTTGCCGCCCCATTTCAAATCAAGTGCTGCGCCAGCCGCAATGAGTGCCAACAGCAGTACGCCAATGCGATACACATTGCGCCAACGCCGGTTGGCGCGTTGCTCGTCGAGATAGGCGTGCGCAATTTTTTCCAGCGTCTCGTAAGGAATCTGCTGCGGCTTGGATGGCGCTGCAGGTTCAGTCGGTGGCGCGTTTGGTTCTTCCATGTCAGTCGCTTATGGTTAAGGTCAGGCCAGCGCCGGACGAACATCATTATCCGGCTCCCAGTAAATCTTGTTATCTCGCTCAATTACCTGCAATTTGTGAAGCTTACCGCCACGGCAGGGACCACCGACGCATTTGCCGGTATCGGGTTCGTACACAGCACCATGGCTGGCACACACCAGATACAAGCCACTCTCTTCAAAGAACTCACCGAGGTTCCAGTCCAGCTCCATCGGCAGGTGCGCACAACGGTTCAAATAAGCGTGCGCGGTATCAGCAAAACGCACCACGAACCCGGTTCGATCGCCGCCATCTGCCGTTACCGGAAAACGGACCCCGACCCCGCCCTCCGTCAACGCAGATGATTCGCAAATATAAACCGGATCCGTCATGGCTGAGTAAGCGTGAGCTACCTCTTTACTGACATTGCCAGGCTACGATGATGCACGCATTCAGAGCGCGCTACGTCTGCCACTAAACCCGTGCGCAACACAGAGCGTTGCTGGCTAGGCGTGTTCATTGAGCCATTCATGCAAATCGCCGATTGATTCGGCGCCGAATAGCGGCGCATGGGCTGCCAGCTCGGCCGCCGGATGAGCACCGTAGTGAACGCTGATAGCGGCAGCGCCCGCATTGCCGGCCATTTGCAGATCATGCGTGGTGTCACCAATCATCACTGTGCGGCTCATGTCTTGGCCAAGCTCACGGGTCAGCTCCAGCAGCATCGCTGGGTTCGGCTTGGAAAAGGTTTCATCGGCGCAACGCGTGGCATCAAATAGCGAGGTCACACCGGCAGCGGCCAGCGCGCGGTTCAGTCCGACCCGGCTCTTGCCGGTTGCCACTGCCAGAAAATAGCCCTGCTCGGCGAGGTCATCCAGCATTTGGCGCGCGCCAGGAAACAGGGTCAGTTGATGATCCTGCGACAAGTAGTGATGGCGGTAGCGCTCCGCCATCTTTGGGTACTGCCGCGGGTCAAGGTCAGGCACTGCTGCCTGCAGCGCATCCTGCAGGCCCAGTCCGATCACGTAAGACGCCGCCCGCTTGTCGGGCACCGCTACCCCAAGATCGCGGGCGGCCGCTTGCATACTGGCGATGATCGCTGTGGTGCTATCCATCAGCGTGCCGTCCCAGTCGAAAACAATCAAATCAAATTTTTTGCGTGGCATGTCTAAGAAACCAACTCGTTAGGCCGCTT
>CAZLJL010000168.1:0-4347 GCA_964559785.1 uncultured Bifidobacterium sp. | reverse complement strand
CTTTGTTGGTATAGGTGGCTCAGGTATGAGCGGCATCGCCGAGGTGCTGCTGAACCTCGGCTATACCGTGTCGGGCTCCGATCTGGCGCACAACACCGCGACGCGCCGTTTGGCTGAGTTGGGCGCGACCGTACAAATCGGCCACGCACCCGAGCATGTCGCAGGTGCAGATGCGATTGTGACCTCGACCGCTGTTCTGGCGCACAACCCTGAAGTCAGAGCTGCGCGCGCCAAACATATCCCTATCGTGCCGCGTGCGGTGATGCTGGCCGAGTTGATGCGCCTGAAGCGCGGCATCGCGATTGCCGGTACCCACGGTAAGACGACCACCACCAGTCTGGTCGCCAGCATTCTGGCCGAGGCCGGGCTGGATCCCACCTTTGTGATTGGTGGTCGACTCAATAGTGCAGGGGCAAATGCGAAGCTGGGTAGCGGCGAATTCATTGTGGCCGAGGCGGATGAGTCAGATGCCTCCTTCTTGAATTTGTCTCCGGTGATCGAGGTCATCACGAATATCGATGCGGATCACATGGAGACCTATGACCACAGCTTTGCCAAGCTGAAGCAGGCCTTCATCGAGTTCACCAATCGTTTGCCGTTTTATGGTGTGGCAATCCTGTGTCTGGATGATGCAAACGTACGTGAGATCATGCCGTTCATCTCAAAGATGGTCATGACGTATGGCTTCCATGCTGATGCCGATGTACGGGCAGTCGATGCGCGTGCGGTGAATAGCCATATGGAGTTTACGGTGGTGCAGGACGGCTACGCACCGCTGCCGATACAACTGAATCAGCCGGGCATGCACAATGTACAGAATGCCTGTGCGGCGATTGCGATCGCGCGCGAACTCGATGTGGCTGATCAGCATATTCAAAAAGCACTGGCGGAGTTCCATGGTGTCGGTCGGCGCTTCACAAAGTATGGCGTACTGCCACTACCAACCGGTGGTGGCTTTACTTTGGTCGATGACTATGGCCATCACCCGGTAGAAACTGCAGCCACGATTGCGGCTGCACGTGGTGCGTTTCCTAACAAGCGATTGGTGCTGGCTTTCCAGCCGCATCGCTATACCCGTACCCGAGATTTATTCGAAGATTTCGTCAAGGTACTGGCCAGCGTTGATGTATTGGTGCTGGCCGATGTATACCCCGCTGGAGAGCAGCCGATTCCCGCGGCCGATGGTCGTTCGCTGGCGCATGCTTTGCGCGTGGCGGGCAAGACGGAGTTGGTATTTGTCGAAGATATTACCGATATGCCTGAGGTACTGATCAAGATGGCGCGCGATGGTGATGTGGTCATGACCATGGGTGCTGGATCGATTGCGCTAGTGCCGTCACAGTTACAGCAGCTCACCCAGGTCATGCCTGAGCGGAGGCAAGCATGAGCCAATCGCACGTCACTGAGTTCGGCAAAGTAGGCGTCTTGTTTGGTGGACGGTCGGCCGAGCGCGAGATTTCACTCATGTCAGGCGCAGGTGTGCTGCAGGCATTACAGTCGCAAGGGATTGATGCGCATGCCTTCGACCCCGCACAGCGCTCGCTGGCAGAGCTGGCGGCAGAGAAATTTGATCGCGTCTTCATTGCCTTGCACGGCCGCTTTGGCGAAGACGGCAGCATGCAAGGTGCGCTGGAACAACTGGGTATTCCGTATACCGGTCCGGGTGTGTTGGCATCAGCGATTGCGATGGACAAAGCAATGACCAAGCGCGTCTGGTTACAGCAAGGCCTGGCAACGCCTAAATTCGCGATGCTGAACGCCGGTAGTGACTGGACGGCGGTATCACAAACACTTGGCTTGCCTCTGATCGTCAAGCCAGCGCATGAGGGATCAACCTTAGGTCTGACCAAGGTGAGCGATGCGGCGCAACTCCCCGCCGCCTATGCATTGGCTGCAAAGTTTGACAAAGCAGTGATGGCTGAAGAGTTCATTAGTGGCATGGAACTCACCTGTCCTTTGCTCGGCTCGGGTGATGATGCGCGTGCACTGCCGGTCGTTCGCATCATTGCGCCGGATGCCAACTACGACTACCAGAATAAATATTTCTCAGATCAGACGCAGTACCTCTGTCCCAGTGGTTTGCCGACTGAACTTGAGCAGCAGGTTCAGCAGTTAGCCTTAGCGTCTTATCGCAGCCTGGGTTGTCGCGGCTGGGCGCGTGCCGATGTGATGGTGCGCGCCACTGACCAGCAAGCTTTCCTGCTCGAGATAAATACCTCGCCGGGTATGACCAGTCATTCATTGGTGCCTATGTCAGCAGCAGTCGCCGGTTTGCCGTATGAGCAGTTGTGCTTGGAGATCCTGCGTACGGCATCACTGGATCTGCAAGCGTCCGCCGACTGGAAGCCACACTGAGGCCTATGTATGTGGAATGACATCAGAACGCTGAATACACTCACCCGCGTCATGCTGGGTGTGTTGGTGCTCGCGCTGATGTACGCCGGGTACCGATGGACTGCGCGGCTGCCCCTTTTTGAACTGACCGAGATCCATGTGCGTGCGGTTCCGGGTAAGCCGCTACGTTATGTCGATGAGTCAACGGTGCGAAGCACTGCAGTGCAGCGCCTGCGCGGAAACTTTTTTAGTATGGATCTTGCTGCTGCGCGCGCAGCATTTGAAACCGTACCTTGGGTTCAGCATGCTTCGGTGAGACGGGAATGGCCGAACAAATTGGTCGTCACGATTGATGAATTTGTTGCACTCGGTACTTGGGGTGAGCAAGGTCGTCTGATCTCGGTAGATGGTGTTCTGTTTACTGCTAATTTGGATGAAGCAGAGCAGGAGGGCAAGTTGCCTGCACTCGATGGACCCGATGAAAGTGCACGTGAAGTAGCGCAGCGCATGTTTGATTTACGAGAGTGGCTGGCGCCGGTCAAACTGGCGCCGCGTACGTTGTCACTCTCCAAGCGCTACGCCTGGAGTGCGCGACTGGACAACGGCGTCATGCTGAATCTGGGCAGAGCCAATGATCGCGCCGCCTTGAAAGCGCGGGTTGATCGTTTGGTGAGTGTCTATCCCCGACTGGCGTCGGCGCTACCCGGACGTATTGACACGATTGATATGCGTTACCCGAACGGACTCGCACTGAAACGGCGCGCCCAAGCGAGTAGTAGCGTGACTACGACTGAGGGTGCGACATGAACATGGTTCATCGTTTCAGCGCAGGCGATGCTGTACAACTTAACGAGACAAAAGCCGAATAACGTATGACAAAAGAAGCAAAAAATCTGATCGTCGGACTCGACATTGGTACCTCGAAGGTAGTCGCCGTGGTCGCCGAAGTGCTACCGAACGGACGCCATGAAATTATCGGTCTGGGTCAAAGCGAGTCCAAGGGTCTGAAAAAAGGCGTGGTGGTGAATATCGAGGCCACCGTCGAGTCAATTCAACGCGCGCTGGAAGAAGCCGAGTTGATGGCGGACTGTCATGTGAGAAATGTATGGACCGGGATCGCAGGTAACCATATCCGCAGCTTTAACTCCAGCGGCATGGTAGCCATCAAAGACAAGGAAGTCAGCGCCGCTGATGTGGCGCGTGTGATTGAAACCGCGAAGGCGGTGAATATCCCGACCGATCAGCAATTGCTGCATACCGTGCCGCAAGAATTCATTGTCGACAATCAGGAAGACGTGCGCGAGCCGATCGGCATGAGTGGCATTCGGCTGGAAGTGAAAGTACATATCGTGACTGGCGCCGTGTCGGCGGTACAGAACATCGTCAAGTGTGTGCGTCGATGCGGTCTGGAAGTGACTGATCTGATTCTGCAGCCCATGGCTTCGGCAGATGCGGTGCTCACCGCCGATGAAAAAGAGTTGGGTGTGGTGCTGGTGGATATTGGTGGTGGCACGACCGATATCGCGATCTTCACTGAAGGTGCGATTCGTCACACTGCGGTACTACCGATCGCCGGCGATCAAATCACTAACGATATTGCGATGGCCTTGCGTACGCCAACGGCTGAAGCTGAAGAGATCAAAGTGCGCTACGGCATTGCCAAGCAGCTGCTCGCTGATCCTACCGACGTATTCGATGTGCCGGGCTTGGGCGATCGTGGTGCGCGTACTTTATCCAAAGCAGCACTTGCTGCCGTCATCGAGCCGCGGGTTGAGGAGCTGTTTTCGTTAGTCCATGAGGCAGTGCGTGAGTCCGGCTTTGAGGAAGTACTGTCATCTGGCGTGGTACTCACCGGCGGCAGCGCCATGATGCCGGGTATGTGTGAACTGGCAGAAGATATTTTTCTTAAACCGGCGCGCGTGGGTACCGCCGTGTACGAAGGGCAGTTGGCGGATGTAGTGAAGAGTCCGCGTTACTCGACAGTGCTGGGTTTGCTGGATGAGGCCAAGCGGC
>CAZLJL010000167.1:4035-4385 GCA_964559785.1 uncultured Bifidobacterium sp. | reverse complement strand
CAGGAAGCGCGCGGGAAATTTCATTGTCGTAGCATTTGCCGATGTATTGATAGCCGTTGCGCAGCATGCAGCGTTGAAGCTCCAGGTATAAACGGTCGTATGCGGGAGAGTCGCTTTTTTCCTCCGGCCGTCGCTCCTTTTTTACCAGCTCAATAAGAGGAATAAAGTTTCCGTTTTTATAGCCCCCGCAATTTTCCCAGTCGGCCCTCCTCTCCCCATCTGATGCATCATTCTTGGCCCAATCTTCACGCATGGGCCTAGGATTCGCCAACGCGTCGAATGCTGCACCCGTTAGGACAAAACAGCCATCAGGACAGCAGCCAGCCAAACCAAAAAAAACGCTCAGAGAA
>CAZLJL010000167.1:0-4025 GCA_964559785.1 uncultured Bifidobacterium sp. | reverse complement strand
AGTTAAAGCGAATAGAAGGACTCTTAGAGACTGATTCATTTTGCTGCCTTAATTACTACTGAAATCGCTTGCCAGAGTTCTGGCGAGAGTCTTTCCGCAAGCGCAAATGGCGCAGAGGGGATGACGGCTATATCAGCCCAACGGTCATGTAATACGCGCTCAGTGTTTGACAAGCCTTGAACGATATTTCCATTTTTATCGTACAACCCAGCCATTTTTCCTCCAATGAGATCATGGGTTCCCGCAAAAGCTTCAATCAGATTGTCTTGCCAGCTTCCTGCCATATATGGAACACCGAATAGTGTTCCTTTGGTACCTTGAATTCCACCGGTTAATCCCTCAAGTTTCTTTCCGTCTTTTGTTTGTAAGAATTTTTCTAGCGTCATGCCAGCGCTATTTTCTTTAAAAATCACTTGCCCTCTCTGGTTTAATTCAAGAACTTTTACTCCGTCTGATTCTGTGGTTGAACATCGATCGTAATCACGTCCACACAGCGCATCCAAATCCATTCTTGTCCCGCCAAGTTTGATACCGTCATGACGAACTCCTTGGCTATTTCCAGACATGTTGGTAATAGTGGTCACGCCATCAGTCACTCCTTTGAATTTCTGGGAATCTTCAATCATCAAATCCCGCATTTTTTCGGCCGCAGATGACAAGGCTTCCTTAGTGACCGTTGCGCCCGCAAAGCCGGTGACTGCGCCGATCAAAATATTCAATGCTTGTTCGGTCCTGCGTAAATCGGATTGCTGCTGTTTTATCTCGCGCTTTTCCTCATCAGAAGAAGCATCTTTCAAGGCGCGATGTAACGCCTTTTGTTGAGATTCCACATACTCACCCACCGTTTTGTTGGCTCGCCAGCTGAATTCCTGTGTGATCTGCGTCTGTGCAGTTATCTCTCTCTGCACTTTGTCCGCATCGAAGATCTTTGCGATCCCCACTTCCTTGTCACCGGTACGTACTGTGGTGTCACCTGCAACCCCGCTGATACCGGCGTGTGTAGTGCTCGCAACACTGTTGCCATCCTTGCCGAGCCCGACCCCGGTACCACCCGGCGCGGCCTTGCCTTGCGCTGAGAAGCCCGCGCCGAGGTTGACGCTAGTGGACTCGGCTTGGTAGTGCGCGCGATTCTTGATGTCGGTGACCGAAACTTGGCCGCCAGTGTTGAACTGATTGCGATGAGTATCAATGGCTACTTGGGTGCTGCTGATCACGCCGCCTTTGAGGAGAGTGTCACGCGCGACTTTGACGTCGAAGCCTTCATCTCCCGCTCTGATGCCCGACTGCTCAGTCACACTGTTGTACGTGCTATCGATCTTGTGCTTGGCGACATTGGCGTTCGCACTGGATACCGTACCGATAGTGGCGCTGCCGCCGAGCTGTTTCTGGCGTGAGTGGTAGGCGCTATTGTCTTGAAGGCTCTCGATGTCAAGCGTGCCACCGCTTGCAACAGTCACTTGAGGTGCGGACACTATGCCGCCTTTGATCGTGATATCGGCACCTGATTGCAATGACACCTGCTGGCCACCGTTCACCGTGGTGTTAGTCCAGCGCTGATCTTGTTTGTCAGTGTTGCCGCGTCCCTGGCTTGAGGACGCATTAATACCAAAGCCGCCATTACTGTCCAGTATTACGCCCAAGCTGCTACTGGAGTTACTGTTGCTGCTGGTCTGAGTCTGCGTATTACTCGCTGCCTGTAGTTTGAGCGCGTGTTCGGCGATCAGTTTGACCTGCTGGCCAGCAGCAATCTGGCTGCCTTGAAGGGTGAGATCGCTGTGCATCTTATCGCCCAGCGCCTTAATCTTCACATCGCCACCGGCACCAACGCTCGATGCCACGACTTCGTTTGTGCGCATGATGCTACGGCTTTCATTTTTTGACGTACCAAGACTGATCGATAGCTGTATGCCACCCAGCTTGTCGACAGCATTCGCGTCGCGCGAAGTTGCATTACCCGCAATATCGTTGCCGGTACTGATCTGATTAGGTTTGTTATTGATGGTGTGGCCTTGACCGGCTAGTACCGATTCCACCGCATTCTTTGTGGCCAGTGCCGTGTTGGCTGCGGCAAGTACCTTCATACGGCTGTCAGTGGTATTTGACGCCGCTTCGCTCATCACTTTTGCGGTTTGTACGGCGGTGACGATGGGGTTGGATACCGCCATCGTTAGGCCACTTTGCCGGAATTGCGTTTCAGAGACGGTTGTCTCGCTGTTAAGAGCTTCTGCGATAACAACTTTGCGAGCTTCGATGCTCACATCACCCCTCGGTGCGATGATATTGCTACCGGCTTGAGTGACCGCATCTCCCGCCTTGATAACTACATCGCTTTGGGTACTACCCACGGTGGATGCGGATGCTGTTTTTACAGCAGCGTCGATGTTGGTTTTTAGGCTGCGGGACCCTATTGTTACGCCGAAGCCGCCAGAGCTCATCAGACCTGAGGTTTTTTTCTGTTGTAGGTGCGTCTCATTGTGTGTGTCAGTAACTGCTTCGATATTGATGTGGCGTGCCGCATCAAGCACGGTGCCATTGGTACTGGCGATACCGCTACCCCTTATCTTGATGTCTTGCCCTGTCTGTACGCTCACCCGGTTGCCTGATAACAGCGAACCTTGCTGCGTGGTTTGGTCGAGCGTATCGCGTGAGCTGTAAGTGGTCCTAGACAGGAAGCCGCGACGGGTATGGCGGTGCGATTCGTCAACGCTGATTTGTGATTCTGACGTACCCAGCGCCACATCACGAGTGGCATTGAGTTGGATGTCGCCATCACGTGTAGTGATCTGTGTGCCGCGTGTGAGGATATCGCGACCAGCGACGATATCCACCGAGCGTGCCGTATCGATGGTGGAGGCTATATCGGTTCGGCTGGATTCACGCCGATAATTGCCGCCACCCCAGTTCACGCTTTCGCTGTGCGTTTCGGTGACCGTGTCGAGACGAACGTCATTACCTGCCACAAGCACGACGCGACCGGCGGGTGGCTCTGTATTAGTAGTGCTATTTGATGCAGCAGACTGACCCTGTTGGACCTTTGCACCCTTCAGCGTCAAGTTATGACCGGCAGCGACCACCATTTGTCCATCGTCACGGCTCACGTAGAGTCCTGCGATACGGTCGATATCGGAACGACTACCTTGTGCATTCGATGAGCTGTGCGTGGTCGAGGCTATCGTGACCTCATTGCCCGCATTAAGCACCATCATGTTCTCGGCCCGGATCTGGCCACCTTGGTTGTTAATATCTCGCGTTGCATTCACGTGCACGCTGGCGCCCGTAATGGTGCCGCCGAGATTGTTGACGCTTGCCGCGCTCAGATTCGCGAGCCGTCGTCCGGCGATGGTGCCGCCATTGTTTAGATCACCCGTTAACGATAACTTTAACTGGTCGCCATCTAATAACGCACCATCCGGTGTTAGATCGCCATTGCGCACCTGTACATACACCTGCGGCACCAAAGCACGCGTGATCTGGCCGTTGGGTAGCGTGACATCCTTCTCGACCAGCCAGACAATATCGCTAGTCAGCGCGGCCATCTGCTCTGCGGACAAGGCGATGCCCGGCCGTAGCTGATGCGCTTGCGCAAAAGTGATTGCCTTATCCATCAACGCCTGAAACTGTGCCTCGTCATTCGCGTAGGCAGGTAAGAATCGACGGCCAGTCAGTTGCGCAATTTGTTCACGTACCAGCCTTTGCTCGTAAAAGCCATCGCCGAGTCGCTTCTGCATCTGCTGTGGATCGAGTGCTAGTAGGTTCAGCAAGTAGTCGGAGCTTAGCCATTGCTTATAGTTCGTAAAGCGCGGATCGGTTTCAACAAGATAGCCCCGAGCTTCGGGCGCAGCGCGGTACAGACTACTGGTTGGAAGCGTGGCAGCGAGGTTGATATTGCGAGTTAACTGTCCACCACTGTTGCTGATGTCGACGACACGCGTTGGTGCCTGCTTAGTCTGATCTTCGTAACCCACTACACCCAATGAAATGCTTTGTACCAGCGGCGGTGGTTCATAGCCGGCCTCACTTACGCC